>NZ_AXCC01000011.1:0-122929 GCF_000475315.1 Marinobacter sp. EN3 | reverse complement strand
CTTCAGCGGTTTACGCATTCAATCTTTAAGCCTCCCAACGGCGATCAGATCTGTCGCCACATCCATCGGAATTGGATAGCCTTTCCACCACGCCACTCACCCAGTCGAGCGGCCTTTGAGTCTGACGATCAAAAGCAGGCCATACCTACTAATCAGACATTCATCAATGCTGTCATCGATCAATTCAGACAACGTCATCTGGAGTATCACAGGTTCGTTTGAAGCGGAACAAATCGAAACCTCCGCAACTGCCGAGAGAAAGCCCATGTTTTACACCGTCGATGAAGTGAGTAGCCGTTACAAAGTCTCAACTAAAACTATATGGCGCTGGGTCAGAGAGGGGAGATTTCCCCGACCGGTCAAGGTCGGCCCGGGGACAACTCGTTGGAGGGAGGAAGACCTGCAAGCTTTTGAAGAGGGCTTGCAGTGAGTCGTCACCATTGTATGTCGCAATACAAACAACCTCGCCTAATCAAGAAGCCACGCGGAAATGGCATTTCTCCGAGCGAATCGTGCTCGATAGATTTGATCGTAGCATGATGGCAGGAATGCTATTGTTTATTTAATTCAACGATGTAGTTTTCTCCGGACCCTAAAGCGTGCCCGATTTCCGGACACTGAAATCCTGACAATTCTGCACTCCCCGACCCGACAAAATTGGATCCAAATGTCCGTTTAGAGTGCCTGGAGGGCACCGATCAAATGTCCTGTTTCCGGACATTGGTTACCTGACAAAGGTGTGCCAAACTTCGGCGCTAATTGGCTTAAAATGCTGATATATCGGGGTTTTGGAGGCTGGTGTTTTTTGCTTTAGGCATTTGATCTTTCAGACTTTTCACCGATTTAGACCGGTTGCTGCCTACCTTCGAAGGCGCACTCCGGAGGCAAAGGTCATAGGTTCGAATCCTATCGGGCGCGCCATTATTTCCAAAGGCTTGCGTGAGAACGCAGGCCTTTTTTGTTTGTCTTTGCCCAAAGTGTTTCGAGCATTTTCAAAAGCGGCGAGTCTGGCTTATTTGAACCGCACCACCAGCTCATGCAACTCAGCCGCAATTTTCTCCATCTTCTCGACACTGGAGGCCGACTGCGCTCCTTTCTCAAAGTTCACCGACGCGAGCGAGGAAATGCTCTCGACCTGCTCGTTAATCTGGTCTGAAACCTGCGCCTGTTCCTCCACAGCGGTGGCCATCTGAATCGCCATTTCTGCAATGGTATTCACTGAGTCTGCAATCTGGTTCAGGGTCTTTTCCGCATCCAGCATACGGTCCAGCCCACTGTCTGAAGCCAGATTACCCTGTTCGGCGACCTTCACCGATTCGGACGACCTTGAGAGAAGCTTGTCGATGATCCCGTGAATCTCACGGGTGGAATTCTGGGTCCGTTGGGCCAGGTTCCGGACCTCATCCGCCACCACCGCGAAGCCACGCCCGTGTTCCCCGGCTCTGGCAGCTTCAATCGCCGCGTTCAGAGCCAGCAGATTGGTCTGCTCGGCGATGTCTTCAATGATCTTCGCCACATCTGCAATCTTTTCACTCTCCGTCGCCAACTCACCGACGGAGCGACTGATGCCATGAACGGTGGTTTTCAGTTCTTCAATAGACTGCCTGGTTGAGGCGACAACCTGGCTGCCCTGTTCCGCCAATACCCTGGCCCCATCGGCTTTGTCGGCGGTTCGCTGCACGTTTTCGGAGACTTCGCCGATGGTCTGCGACATTTCATGAACTGCCGCGGCCACCTGCTCGGTCTCGGCCTGCTGTTTCCTCATGGTGTCCTGGGCCTGAGAGGAGTATTCCAGACCTCTGACTGCGGCAGTCTTTACACCGGCGGCAGAATCTTCAATTCGGGTCAATACGGCGTCAAGGTGGGCTTGTTGCGCTCTGACCGCCACCTTGATGCGCCCTAACTGCAGGTCATCATCGGTGTAGCTTCGCGCTGCCAGGTTGTCTGTAAAGGTATTACCCATCATATCGGTAACCGACTGAATCAACCGGTGCCTAGCTATATTCATCCAGATCGCATAGGCGAGCACACCCACCGACAGCAAAAGCTCCGACAACACTTGTTGGCCTGAGAGAAATAATCCTCCGGCTGCCATCAACAATCCAAAAAGGCACCAGGTGCTCGGCGCCACCCGCTGCCAGAACGGGATCCCGGTTTTCCCTTCCCGAATCGACTTGTAGAGTTTCTCAGCCCTGGCCACATCCTCCCGGCCCGGGCAAGAGCGAACGGATTCATAACCGACAACCTCGCCATTTGCGGTCACCGGTGTGACGTAAGCGCTGACCCAATAGAAGTCGCCGTTCTTGCAGCGGTTTTTCACCAGGCCCATCCACGGTCGGCCGGCCTTGAGGTGAGACCACATGTTCTCATAGGCTTTCGGAGGCATATCCGGATGACGAACGATATTGTGCGGTTGACCAATCAACTCATCCCGGGAAAAACCGCTGACCGCCACGAAAGCGTCGTTACAGTGCAAGATCTTTCCCCGCAGATCCGTTGAGGAAATCAGTTTTTGCGATTCCGGAAACGTTCTTTCGTTCCCGGTTATGGGTAGATTCTTTCGCACGAGGTTCGTCCTTTTCAGCCTGGCCGGTTGTTGTCGGTGGGGCGGCGATTATCGCTGTCCCGTTGCCCAGTACCAGTTTGTTTTGTAACGAACAGCCACAAGCCCCCAGAGGGCGTTGAGCGTTAACGCCAAATCACAAATAAGAAAGAATTTGTTTGTGATTCAGACTAACAAGCAAATCCAGAGGCCTCTCTCAGGCGCTCCATACCTTTTGATCGTGGTGTGGTTTCAAAGAAAAGGATATTCAGGGAGGTGGCAATATCAGGCAGCCTGCGAGAACAATCCCTTTCCTCACAGGTTAAAGAATAGACGATTTCGGAATTTCTGCGCGACAGCAGCAAAAAATATGTAGCCACTCGCACCAAAAAAGCAGTTTGGCCGCAGAGCGTCGCAGTTCGACCTTAAAATCAGGCTACGCGGAAACCCTTGGCCACCAGATACACCTCCCGGGACCTGGCCCGGGACGAATCCGGCTTGCGAATCACCACCTTATCGAAGGACTCGCGCACGGTTTTCACATACTCATCATAGCCTTCACCATGGAACACCTTGGCAACAAAACTGCCTTTGGGTTTGAGCACCTGGCAGGCCATATCCAGGGCCAGTTCCACCAGATACATGGAGGCTGCCTGGTCTGCGGCGTTTACGCCACTGATGTTGGGGGCCATATCCGAGATCACGACGTCAGCACGGGCCCCGTCCAGTATCGCCATGATCTGGTCGAAGACCTCCTGTTCGGTGAAGTCGCCCTGGATGAATTCAACGCCGGCAATCGGATCCATCGGCAAAATGTCAGACGCCACCACACGGCCCTTGTGGCCCACCAGTTTCGCCGCCACCTGGGACCAGCCGCCCGGGGCCGAACCCAGATCGACGACCAGGTCCGTGGGTTTAATCAGCCGATCCTTGTTGTTGATTTCCAGCAGTTTGTAACTGGCACGGGAACGATAGCCATCCTGTTGCGCCTGTTTTACAAAGGGGTCGTTTACGTGCTCTTCGAGCCACCGGTTACTGCTTTTCGAGCGTGCCATCGCCTGCCTTCTGTTCACTGCGGGAAAACCGGCATTGTACGCCGGCGTCAGTGACGCCGCAAAAACCAGCCACTTCCTGACAAGCCAGCCAAGCCCCCGTACAATAGCGCCTGATCACATGCCTCATTAAAACCATCATCGCCCGGCCCCGGCCGTGCCAGGCACCATGGAAAGCAGACCGTGAAACTGGACGACATCAAAAAGCTGGATCAAAAGAAATACCGCCAGTCGTTCGGACAGTTTCTGGTGGAAGGCGAGCATCTGGTACTGGAGCTGGAAAAAGCGGCGAAGCAGGTGCCCCACTGGCGCAACGCCCAACTGTATGTGACCGGCGCCTACGAGCACTGGCCCAGCCTCTGGCCCAAGCACGTCATCAGTGACCGGCAGATGGCCCAGCTTTCCGATACCAGAACGCCTCAGGGCATCCTGGCGGTGGTGCCACTGCCACCGGCTGCCCGCGGAGAAAACGCCTCCCGGGAAAAAGCGCTTTACCTTCACGAGGTGCAGGATCCCGGCAATCTGGGCACCATCCTGCGCACGCTGGCCTGGTTCGGTGGCTTCCGGTGCCTCCTTAGCCCCGGCAGCGTGGATCCGTTCAATCCGAAAGTGGTGCGCGCCAGCATGGGCGCCATATTCCATGTACCGCTGGAGACCGAGGTTGCCCTGGACACGCTGGGGCAGCGATACGCCCGCATCGCCTGCCTGGACATCGGCGGCGATTCTATCACCAAGCCCGAATTCCAGGCCCAGGACTGCTACCTGTTTGGCAATGAGGCCCGCGGCGTGCCAAAGCAAGCCCTGACTGAACTTAGTGCCCACGCCTACACCATCCCAGGTGCGGCCGCTATCGAGTCGCTGAACCTGGCCTCCGCGGTCAATATGGCGGTTTATGAGCTGAACCGCGCCTGAGTCCCCCGGATTAATTCCGGCCTTTACTTGCCAGTCGCTGAACCGGTTAACTATGGTTGAACGTAATCCTGTAGGACATCATTCACTGGAAGGATCGGTTCAGCCATGGAGTTCTCCAACCCGACTGCAATTCTCGAACGCCAACATGCCATCGGTTTAACCCGCACGCCCAATCTGGCCGAGGGAACCCCGGACACCAAGCGCCAGGAAATCGCGCGCTATTTCACAGACACCTTCGACACCTACACGCGCCTGTTCGATTGCCTGGCTGATGACTCCGGCTATTACCAGAAATCTATCCCGCTCCGGCATCCGCTCATTTTCTACCTTGGCCACACCGCCACCTTCTTTGTGAACAAACTGGTACTGGCCAAGATCCTGAAAGAACGCATCAACCCCAACATGGAATCCATCTTCGCGGTGGGTGTGGATGAAATGAGCTGGGACGACCTGAACGACGATCACTACGACTGGCCCGCTGTCCAGGAAGTACTGGACTACCGGGCACAGGTGCGCCAGACCGTGCTGGAGTTGATCGAAACCATGCCGCTGTCGCTGCCGATTGACTGGG
Source organism: Marinobacter sp. EN3 (assembly GCF_000475315.1). NCBI lineage: Bacteria > Pseudomonadati > Pseudomonadota > Gammaproteobacteria > Pseudomonadales > Marinobacteraceae > Marinobacter > Marinobacter sp. EN3. The sequence goes on along the minus strand of NZ_AXCC01000011.1, from coordinate 117,852 downwards.
ACAGTGACTGGTGGCCCATCGTGATGGGCATCGAACATGAGCGAATTCACCTTGAGACGTCCTCGGTGCTCATCCGCCAGCACGCGTTGGAACGCGTTCAACCGCAACCGGAATGGGCGCCCATCCGGGAAACCGGCGAGGCACCGGAAAACGAGTTGCTCACCGTTCCCGCTGGCAAAGTACACATCGGTAAGCCCTACGACGATGCCTTTTACGGCTGGGACAATGAGTACGGCGAGCACCAGGCCGACGTCGCCGAGTTCAAGGCCAGCCAGTACCTGGTAAGCAATCAGGAGTTCCTGGAATTTGTCGAGGCCGGCGGCTATCAGCAGGACGAATACTGGAGCGAGGAGGGCCTGGCCTGGCGAACCTTTGCCGAAGCCAAACACCCCACGTTCTGGCGCTGGCAAAATGGCTGGCAGCTGCGCCTGATGACTGAAGAGGTGGAGATGCCCTGGGACTGGCCGGTCGAGGTCAACTATCACGAGGCCAAGGCGTTCTGTGAGTGGAAACGTGAGCAAACCGGCAAACCCATCCGCCTGCCCACGGAAGACGAGTGGTATCGCCTCTGTGACGAAGCCGGCGTCCGGGAAGTGGGTGAATCCCCGGCCAACGCCAACCTCCACCTGGACCATGGTGCCTCGTCGTGTCCGGTAACGCGCTTTCGCCACGGCCAGTGGTTCGATGTGGTTGGCAACGTCTGGCAGTGGACCGAAACGCCCACCTATCCGTTCGACAACTTCAAGGTGCATCCACTGTACGACGACTTCACCACACCCACGTTCGACGGCCAGCACAATCTGATCAAAGGCGGCTCCTGGATTTCCTGTGGCAACGAAGCAAGGCTGGCCTCCCGTTATGCCTTCCGTCGGCATTTCTTCCAGCATGCAGGCTTCCGCTACATCACCTCCGAGGCCCAGGCTGTTCAACCCAACGCCTACTACGAGAGCGACCGGCTACTCACTGAATACGCCGAGTTCCATTACGGCGACCGTTGGTTTGGCGTCGCCAATTTCCCGAAAACCATGGCGGAACTGGCCCTGGACGCTATGGCCGGCAAAAAGACCGGGAAAGCGCTGGATCTGGGCTGTGCCTGTGGCCGGGCAAGTTTTGAGCTGGCACGCCAGTTTGACGAGGTTGAAGGTGTCGATTTCTCCGCCAACTTCATACGTCTGGGGGTGGAGATGGCCGAGCAGGGCGCCATCCGGTATTCACTGACCGAAGAAGGCGAACTGGTCAGCTACCACACCCGCACCCTGAAAGAACTGGATCTCGAAGATACCGCCGCCAAGGTGGCGTTCTATCAGGGCGATGCCTGCAACCTGAAGCCCCAGTATTCCGGTTATGACCTGGTATTGGCCGCCAATCTGATCGACCGCCTGTACCGGCCACGTCGTTTCCTGGAGGGTATCCACGAGCGCATTAATGAAGGCGGTCTGCTGATTATTGCCTCCCCCTACACCTGGCTTGAAGAACACACCCCGAAAGAGGAATGGCTCGGCGGTTTCAAGAAGGATGGCGAAAATCACCGAACGCTAGACGGCATTCGAGAGTGCCTTGGAGAGCACTTCCGGATGGTGGGCGAGCCCCGGAAAGTGCCCTTCGTGATTCGCGAGACCGAGCACAAGTTCCAGCACACGCTGTCTGAAGTGACCGTGTGGGAACGCAAACCCGCCAGGAGCTGAGTGTGATGCCGGCGTTACCAGCTTCTGATCACGGGGCTGGTAACGCCGCCAAGGCCGACAGGCCACGCTCGCAACCACCCAGATACCCGCCACCAAACAGGTTGTAGTGGTTGAGGTTGAGGTAGTGGTACAGGTTATAGATTTCTCGCTTGGTGGCGTAGACCTCAGTGCGCGGGTATACGCGATCGTAGGCACGATAGAATGCCGCGCCGAAACCGCCAAACATCTCGGTCATGGCAAGGTCCGCCTCCACAACCTCCGGAATACGGAGTGCTTCAACTCCTGCCTGCTGCAACCCGTCCCGAAGAGATTCCAGACCCTCAGCTTCGCAAATCAGCGCATCGGCATAGCCCGTGGTATTGGTTTTAACGTGCATATTGACTCCTGATTAGCGCGGGTATGGATCTGTTTGCGCCATAAAACCGTAGCAGGGTTCTGCTAAGATACTTTGCATCCTACCCTCACGGAGTCCATTCCCAGTGCCCATCCGAGCTCTTTTTGCCCGCATTAGCCTCTTACTCGTGCTAGCCCCCGCTTCCGCCAATGCGGAACAGTTCAACCTTGCCTGGGACAACGATCTATTCACTGGCAGCGACCGGGGCTACACCAATGGCGTGCGCCTGTCTTACCTTACCAACACAGCCGAAGACTCCGGCGGAGGCTCAGCCCGACTTGCAAGGACGGGCAGAGATAGTCTGTCATTTCTGCCCGGCGTCGGCGACGCCGACAACAACCATGCAATGAGTGTCAGTCTGCGTCAACTCATGGTGACACCGGCAGACATTAGCCAGGAAGAGCCTCAATTCAATGATATCCCCTACGCCGGTCATCTCTCCCTGAGCAGCACCCTCTGGAGCTGGAGTGCTGACAGTATTACGGGGTACGGCGCTCACATTGGCGTGGTTGGTCCTGAAAGCGGCGCCGAAGCCAGCCAGAAATGGGTACACAAAATCACCGGGAGCGAACGCCCCAAAGGATGGGACAACCAGCTAGGGACCGACGTGGTTGGCGGATTTCAGGCGGCCCACGGGCGCAAACTGTTGCAAGCGGGGCAACGCGGCGACCTTGAACAACAGTTTTCAGCGGTAGGCTCCGGCCTGCTGTCCAGTTTTCGAACCTCCGCGACCGTTGGCGTGATCTGGCGGATGGGCAGAAACCTTCCGGCCAATTTTATACCGGATTACGCCGGCAGCTCCTCTGCCATCGCGCTACCCGGATCTTTCAGTGGCGCGAAAAGCGCCTGGTCAGTATTCATAGGCCTGGGGGCGGAATACATTGCCTATTCCTATCTGGAGGACAATTCCGGGCCCTACCGGTTCAGTGAAGGCTCCCTGCTCGGCCAGATAGGCCTGGGCGGCACCTGGCAGTGGGACAACCTGCAAGCGGCGCTGATTTTGCGGGCCACGACGGGGGAAGAACAGCGTAACCAGGATAACTTCAGCTTTGGCACGCTGTCTTTTAGCTGGGTGTTATGAGGAAGCGCCCCTGTCGGGGCGCTTTTGTCAGTACCAGAAATCAGATTCTGGTCAGGCGCAGGTAAGGACGCAATTCGTTCCAGCCCTGCGGGAACATGTCCTTGGCCTTCTCGTTGGAGATGGACGGCGGAATGATCACCTCGCCACCTTTTTTCCAGTCCGCCGGCAATGCACAGCTATTGGCATCGGCCGTCTGCAGCGCATCGATGGCACGCAGGATCTCGTCGAAGTTACGGCCCACCGCCATCGGGTAGGTCATGGTCAGACGTACTTTCTTGTCCGGATCGATAATGAACACACTGCGCACAGCGGCGGTTTCGCTCTCACCCGGATGGATCATTTCATACAGCTCAGCGATCTTGTGGTCCTCATCGGCAACGATCGGGAACTGCAGATCACAGCTCTGAGTGTCGTTTACATCATCAATCCACTTCAGATGTTCTTCGACTGAGTCAGTCGACAAACCGAGAGGCTTCACATTGCGGGCAGCAAACTCCTGCGCCAGCTGTGCCGTGCGGCCCATTTCTGTGGTGCATACCGGGGTGAAGTCAGCCGGATGGCTGAAGAAGAACACCCAGGAATCGCCGGCCCACTCGTGAAAGCTCATGGGGCCTTTGGTGGTGTCTACGTTGAAATCAGGGGCAATTTGTCCAAGACGAATCGTCATTTCATTTCTCCTGTCGGGGTTTCCACGTTTGTGGCATTGGTTAACAAAGCTTCAATGGGTTGGGTTTCATGGCCTGCGTCATGGGCCGCTTTGAGCAACATTGGGATATTGCATTGCGGGTTCCGGGCCCGGGACTGGGCCCACATGTGCACCGCCCGACGGCCTGTGCGGCAGAATCCGAGAATGGGCGCAGGGGCCGCATCAAGTGCCTGTGCAAAGGCATCCACATCCTGTTCGGTGTATTCACCGGAGGCGACCGGCACGCAGAACCACTGCAGGCCCTGGCTGGCGGCTGCTTCCCGGAAAGCTTCTTCACCCTCGTAGCCGTCCTCGCCCGCTCGGCGATTACAGATCACGGTTCGGAAGCCCTGGCGGCGAATGTCCTCAAAGTCCTCAGGAGCGACCGCATCTGCCACGGCGAATCCTGGTTCCAGAAAATGAATCTTCATCGTTAATCTCCAGCTCAGAAGCCGTTTACCGGGACTTTCAGGTAAACCTGCCCGTTGTCTTCCGCCGGCGGCATGGCCCCGGCACGCATGTTCACCTGCACCGACGGTACGATCAGCCTCGGCATGGCGAGCGTGGCATCGCGCTCGGTTCGCATCCGCACAAATTCGGATTCGTTCATGCCCTCGCGAACATGGATGTTACGTTCGCGCTGTTCGGCTACCGTGGTTTCATGCTGGTATTCATCCCGCCCCGGCGCCTTGTAGTCATGGCACAGGAAGATCCGCGTCTCGCCGGGCAGAGCCAGTACCTTCTGCACAGACTGGTACAGGGTCTGGGCGTCACCGCCGGGGAAATCGCAGCGGGCGGTACCGGAATCCGGCGCGAACAGGGTGTCGCCAACAAAGGCCGCATCACCGATAACGTAGGTCAGGCATGCCGGCGTGTGACCAGGCGTGTGAAGGACCTGCCCCTCCAGGTTGCCAACCCGGAAGGTGTCGCCCTCCTCAAACAACTGGTCAAACTGGCTACCGTCCCGGGCAAATTCGGTGCCGGCGTTGAAGGCTTTTCCGAAGATTTCCTGAACATCCACAATCTTCGCGCCTATGCCGGTCTTGCCACCCAGGTGTTCGTGCAGGTAGGGCGCAGCGGAGAGGTGGTCGGCATGCACATGGGTTTCGAGAATCCACTCCACCTGAAGATTGTTGTCCCGAATAAACGAGATGATCTGATCGGCTGAACGCACGTCGATCCTGCCGGCGGCGTAATCAAAATCCAGTACCGAGTCGATGATGGCACAGGCCTGGCTGTCAGGATCCTGAACGACGTAGCTGAAGGTGTTGGTCGCTTCGTCGAAGAAGTGAGTGACTGATGGCGTTTGCATCGTCGTGTCCTCCTCGGGCATGGGTATCGTTAACTCACACCGTCAGTAGACCATACTTTTAGATATAACCATATACTCATAACGCATATTAAATTTGATATGGGCGATAGCTCCTGTAAATCACATATCAAAAGCTTTAATTAATTCGCTATGGATGAAGGGCGGAGGACTGAATCACAGGAGGGGGCGCCCTGTCCGGGCGCCGTTTTTCTGAACGTTGTTTCAGTGATGCTCGCGGACGGCAGGGCTGGCCAGCCACTCCCGACCTTTGAGCATACCGTGCCAGTATAAGGTGGGCAGCTGCTTGGCCTTGAGCCACCAGGCAGCGCGGGTGGCTTTGGTGCCATCGTTCACCCACTGCGGGAAACTGGGCTGAAGCACACCGTTATAGCCAAATTCGGCCAGCACGATGCGGCCGTTCTCTACCGTCAACGGGCAAGAACCGTACCCGAGGTAAGCCGCAGGCAGGGGCTGATTCCGTAAACTTGCAATGAGGTTTTCCGCCACGACCGGCGCCTGCTTTCGAACGGCTGCGGCGGTTTTGGCATTACCGGTGCCGCTCACGTCACCAAGTCCGAATATATTGGCAAAGGTTTTGTGTTGGAGCGTATCGTCCGCCAGATTCAACCAGCCACCGTCATTGGCCAGAACGGACTCGCGGATGAAACCGGGCGCCCGCTGGGGCGGCACCACGTGCAACATATCGAAACCCAGTTCCCGATCCTGGCTGTTACCTTCAGCGTCCGTAAGCCGGAACGTGGCTTTCCGGGCGGGGCCGTTAACAGCTACCAGATTGCTCTGAAAGTTGACCTGAATACCGTATTTATCGATGTATTCCTGAAGTGCCGGGACATAAGCCGGCACACCGAACAGAACCGCTCCGGCATTATGAAACTGAATATCGAGCTGGCCGAGAATCCCGTTTCTGCGCCAGTGATCGGAAGACAGATACATGGCTTTCTGCGGCGCGCCGGCACATTTGATGGGCATGGGCGGCTGGCTGAACAGGGCCCTTCCCTTTTTCAGGGCCTGTACCGTTTGCCAGGTGTATTGCGCCATGCCCTGACGGTAGTTGGAGGTCACACCATTGCATCCGAGCGCCGATTCCAGGCCATCAATGGCAGACCAGTTCAGCTCCAGCCCCGGCGCAAGCACCAGTGCCTGATAGGAAATACTCGAACCGTCCGCCAGCCTTACCTGATTCTGCTCCGGCATCACGCCCGAAACCGCTTGCCGATACCAGGAGACAAAGCTCGGCATCACCTGTGACATGGGCCGGGAGGTAACCTCCGGCTGAAAAACACCGCCACCGACCATGGTCCAGCCTGGTTGATAGTGATGGGTCGTGGATGGTTCCAGGATCGCGATATCCAGACGGCGGTCCCGTTTGTGCAGGCTGGACGCCACCGAGATACCGGCAGCGCCGCCACCGACGATAACAATGGTGTGGTGCCTGTCTGCCCCCGCCGGTTCTGTTCTGCTGTTCATGCCTCTACCCTCTTGTGTTTGTTCGCACGGCATTTCATCTTGATGTATATCAAATCCTAACACCATTTAAGATATATCGTTATATCGATATGAAATATAGCGATGCACAAGGTCCTTCGCGGTTCATAGCGCTCAAGGCGGGAATATAGAGCGGTGGGAGTGGCCTTTACACGGCCGGGATGGCTGTCGGGCCGGGGGCGGTCAGGCAAACGAGAGGCGTTTACCTGACTGCGGCTCAGTGACTGTCCAGATCCTCATAACCGGTAATCATCGGTTTGATATAACTGGTCAGGGTTTTACCCATGGTGGCCATATAAACGTGGGCAATCACAAACACCAGCATGGCGAACGCGGCACCGGTGTGAACCAGCGCGACCGTTTCCAGCTGCAGCGCGCCGGCCAGCGTTGCGGGCCAGTCATTATAGAACAGATACAACAGACCAGAAGCCCAGATAATCGGTGAAATTATCAGTTTGAAGAACAGGTAGGCCAGACGCTGCAGCGGGTTGTGCTTGGCCCTTGAGGTCTTTTTGTAGGGATGGGCGGCGCCGGTAAAAGTACCCACCAGATAATAATGCATAACCGCAAACAGGCCATCCCGGGTAGGAATATACTGGCGCCACTCGCCGGTGGTGAAATGCCAGAAAATGGCAAATATCCACAGCACAATCAGTGCCCAGGCGGCCAGCGTATGCACCTGCACGGCGGTACTGAAGCGCATGACGTCGTAGCTGCCATGAATGGCAAAGCCGGTGAACAGCAAGACAAAAATCAGCAGCGCCTGAGTCCAGTGCCAGAAGCGCTCAAAACGTTTGAACATCAGTACCCGGCTCATTGGTCTTTCCTCCCACTGAACACGACCCTTGCCATGGCGTGCACCAGAACACCAAACAGGGTGGCTGCCACCAGCAACCAGCCAATCCGGTCCAGCCAGACACTACCGTTGTGGCCTGGCATATAAATACCACCCAGCCCCGCCAGCCGGCTTTCAGCCTTGTGGCAACTGCCGCACTTCACCGCCTGTTCAGCGGGTGCCACCATGTGGGTGATCGGCCAGTGCATGGTGGTTTCGATAAAGCTGAACTCACCACTGTAGGGCATGCCAGACAGATCACTGGCGGCTTGCAGGGCTTTCTCCCAACTGAAATTGCTCCACAAAGAGGTATCATCGGCACCGAACACATGGGTGGCCAGCAAGGTCTGTCTCTCGGTATCAAACGGCTGCTTTCCACGCATCACCTTGAACGGCCAGATGCGGGATTCACCATTATCAGGGCTGCCTTCCACCCGGTTAATGGCCACCGGCGGATTCTCGATATCCAGCGGATCCCCGGCCAGGGTATATTTCACTGTGCCATCAAACCAGGCGTACTCCGGCACCACATTCTCGCCATGGCGGAAATCCCCTTTTTCACTGAGGTAGCTCGGGTGGCCATGGTCGTCCAGCTGTTTTATTGGCTGTCCGTTTTCATCCAGCCGACCGGCGGTGGACCAGTCCCACCAGGTCTTGGTGGGCACCCCGCCCCGGGCAAAAGCCGGGATGTGGCAGGTCTGGCAGGCGAGTTTGTCTACGTGGTCGTTCAGTTTTGGCTTGTCGTGGGGCGCAAGGCCATGGCAGGACTCGCAACTGGCCCGGGAGAAATCCGTATGGCCCGGCACATCGATGCCCAGAGTATCCCGGGCATTGGCCTGGTACCGGCTGCCGGATACCGCATGGCCCATGGTGGTGTGGCAGTCGGAACAGCCGAAATTCAGGCCGTCCGGCGACATATGCACATCCAGCGATTTCGGTGGGTTGATCAGGGACGTATCCAGATCGCCATGTTTCACGCCGTCGGCACCGCCTCCATGGAAGTGGCAGCTACCGCAATTCGCCCGGCCACTGGCGCCCACATTCCGGGCAATGCGCTCCAGGTCCGGCGGCTGAACCATTTTGCCGCTGCCCTTGGGCCATTCCCGGGGAATATAGGTGGGGTGGCCCGCCAGCGTCGGGAATTTCCAATATTCCCCCGTGGTGTCGTGGCAAACCAGGCAATCCACCGCATTCTCGGCCTGCGGCGGTGGCTCACGCATATCGTTCCAGCCGTAACCCACATGGCACGACGTACACCGGGGCTCGTTGGTAATGGTCATCCCGCAAAAGCTGTTGATGACCTTGCTTTTGCCCAGGGTCTGCCCGGTTTCGTCATGCTCGTAGAGCCAGGTCCAGTGAGTGGTCCGGCGAATCTGTTCACCGGCCTGGGTATGGCAGGTCAGGCAGGCCGCCGTCACCTCTTCCGCCCGTTCAAAGGGGCCCTGTAATGCCTTGAACTTGCTGTGATCTGCCGTGGTGGTCGATTTCCCGTTTACAGGCGCTATCGAGGCGGACCCATTCGCGGCAAATACCAGGCTGGCAACGAGCACCAACCATTTGAGCGAAAAAAGCATTCGCAGGGCTCTCTTGTTGTTCATATCGGCACCATCCACTCAGATGAGCATCTGAATTGAGTCTAGTTACACAGAGCGGGATTTCCCGGCGACGTGTAAAAGCATTGAGCAAAATCAATCTATCGCTCTGTGGCGTGCAGAACAGTGACATTGTCACTGAAGCCTCAATAGCCCTGGTTCTACGATTGGCATGTAAACCATCAAAACTCAGGAGTTACCCCATGACGAATGCCATCAAGACCTTTGCACTGGCGCTGTTGTTCGCGGCCCCACTGACTGCAACGGCGGAGAATCAAAAAGCGAAAGACGGCAATAGAGGAAACACCGTGGAAGAGGTTCTGGTGATTCTCTCCAGCGACTCCCTGCAAACCCAGGGTATGGCGATGGTGCTGTCCAACACTATGGCCCAGAAGGGTGCCAAGGTGAATGTGCTGCTTTGCGACGAAGCCGGCGACCTGGCTCTGAAAGCCTATAAAGCCGAGCCCCTGGCGCCGAAAAACGTCACTCCGGGGCAGATGTTGCGCGGGCTTATGAAAGCCGGTGGTGCGGTGAATGTTTGTGCGCTGTATCTACCCAACAGCGAGTACAGCAAAGACGATCTGCTTGACGGTGTCGGCGTTGCGACCCCGCCGGCCATGGCCGGCCAGATGCTGGATCGCAAGATGCGCACCTTCACTTTCTGAGGCCGGACATAGTTCCGGTGTTTTTCATGCGCCAGCCTCTATCGGGCTGGCGCTTTTGGTTACAAGCAAACAACGAGGTATCCGATGGCGCATAGCGACGTTTCACGGCTACAGAACTTCCCGGTTTCCTGGTTTGCCACAGTCATGGGGCTTGCCGGTTTGACCATTGCCCTGCACCGGGCAGAGGCGATACTCGGGTGGAGCATTCACCCAAGCCCTGCACTTCTGGCATTGACCGTGGCCGTGTTCGCCACGCTGGCCGGCCTCTACCTGTTAAAACTGGCCAGACACCCCGCCAGTGTCAAAGCTGAACTGAGCCATCCGGTCAAACTCAACTTTTTTCCGACCATTTCGATTGGCCTGATACTGATCAGCATTGCCCTTCTGCCTCATTATCCGGGCTTATCACAGATTGTCTGGACCGCCGGCACTGTGCTGCATTTCGGCTTCACGCTGTATGTGCTGTCGATCTGGATCCATCACACCCATTTCGAGATTAACCATATGAACCCGGCCTGGTTCATCCCGATTGTGGGCAACATCCTGGTACCCGTCGCCGGAGTGCATCACGCGTCGGTGGAAATTTCCTGGTTCTTTTTCAGCATCGGGCTGCTGTTCTGGCTGGTGCTGCTGACCATTATTTTTAATCGAATGTTCTTCCATCAACCGCTACCGGGAAAGCTGCTGCCTACACTGTTTATCCTGATAGCACCACCCGGCGTCGGAATGGTGTCCTGGTTACAGCTGAACGGAGAAGAAGTGGACGCCTTCGCCCGGATTCTCTACTACAGCGCACTGTTCCTTACCCTGATGCTGTTTACCCAGACATCCCGATTCATCAAAGTCCCGTTCGCCCTGTCTTGGTGGGCCTATTCATTCCCCATGGCAGCAATCACCATTGCCACACTGTTGATGCATCAAAGCCTGGGGCTGGTCTTCCTGAAATGGTTGGGGCTGATCTTGCTGATAGTGCTTTGCCTGCTGATTACCGGGCTGGTGATCAGAACCGCAGTTGCGGTGCGGCGGCGGGAAATCTGCGTGGAGGAGTGAAACCGGGCAGTGACGCCCGCCCGACACAGGCGGGCGTCGTTGTCATCACGGACGATAGATTTTCTCGGGGTTGGCCTTGGTCGACCAGGGCAGGCCGGAATTCTGCCAGCCGTTTTGCACACGGAATCCTTTCTTTTCGCCTTCCTTCACAGTACTGCCCTGGAAGCCGTTGTCGATGTACTTCACGTTGGTAAAGCCACGTTCCAGGAGGTAATCAGCACTGGGCTTGCCGCGGGCGGAACCGGAGCGGCACATGGTGATGATCAGGGAATCCCGCGTCAGTCCCTTTTCCTTCAGCGCGGCATCAACCTGGGCAACAAAATCCTCGTTGATGTCCATGGCGAAGACACCTTTCTCATCGTTCCAGCGCGAACGATCCACCAGCTGGAACGGAATGTTTCGGTCCACAGCATCGGTAAAGCCGATGAACATGATTTCCACCGGATCCCGGACATCAATGAACAGCAGATTGTCACCTTGCTCCTGAACCATTTCCCAGGTCTCTTCCGGGGTAACGGACAGAGCCTCCTCCGCTTGTGCTGTAGCCGCAAGGCCCAACACCAACAACACAGACACAAGTATCGATTTCATGCCTTGCACTCCTGCTTTTCTGACTAGAATGTCATTTTAGAATAACGATATAACCAGTCAATTGACAGGAACTTGCCCGTCGAGTTCACGCGGCCAATTGCCGCAGCGGCAGTGCTGGCCGTCGTCGCAAACCCAAAATTGATAGACATCAATTATCAGCCCGACTCTTTCCGATTCCCCGTGCGAATTCTGAACGTTTTGTTAAGTTTGAATCAGAGAGAGACCAAGCCGTTCTCATAAGGAGAAAGCGACATGATCAAGCATCCACTGGCAAAAGCACTCACCCTGAGCCTGGGCGTGGCAGCAGGTTCCGCCATGGCGGACAACCTGATGGAACGGGCCAACAGCATGTTCGAGCCCATTCCAAAATACCCACCGGTGATTGATGGCAATGAACTCACCCAGGCCAAGGTGGATCTGGGCAAGATGTTGTTCTTTGAACCGCGCCTGTCTTCCAGCCACCTGATCAGCTGCAACACCTGCCACAACGTCGGGCTGGGCGGTGATGACGAGCTGCCTACCTCTATCGGCCATGGCTGGCAGAAGGGTCCCCGGAACTCGCCGACGGTGTTCAACGCCGTGTTTAACGCAGCCCAGTTCTGGGATGGCCGTGCCGCCGACCTGGCCGAACAGGCCAAAGGGCCGGTACAGGCGGGTGTCGAGATGAGCAGTACGCCGGACCGGGTGGTGGCTACCCTGAAGAGTATGCCGGAGTATATCGAGCGCTTTGAGGACGCATTCCCGGGCCAGGAAAATCCGGTCACCTTCGACAATATGGCTGTTGCCATTGAAGCCTATGAAGCAACACTGATCACCCCGGAAGCACCTTTCGACAAATATCTGCGCGGAGACACCTCAGCGCTGAACGAGAGTGAGAAAGAAGGTCTGGCGCTGTTCATGGACCGCGGCTGTACCGCCTGCCACAGTGGTGTGAACCTCGGCGGTCAGAGCTACCATCCATTCGGGCTGGTTGCCAAGCCGGGTGCCGAGATCCTGCCAGAGGGCGATAAAGGCCGCTTCTCTGTCACCGAAACCGCGTCTGACGAGTATGTGTTCCGCGCCTCTCCGCTGCGTAACATCGAGCTGACCGCGCCCTATTTCCACTCTGGCGCCGTCTGGAGCCTGGAAGAAGCCGTTGCGGTGATGGGTACGGCCCAGCTGGGTACCGAGTTGAACGACGATGAAGTGAAATCCATCGTCGCGTTCCTCAAGACGCTGACCGGCAATGTTCCGGAAGTAACTTATCCGGTACTGCCACCAAGCACCGCCAATACGCCCAAGCCGGTGGACATGATCCCGTAAGTCACGGGCTCTGCATTCACCCTCGAAGGCGCGCTTTCCCGGCGCGCCTTTTTTGTTGAGGTTGGTCATACTATCCGGACAACTACCCACCTTTGTCCGCTTGTGCGGTTGCTGATGAGCAAGCTATCGTCTGTTTTCTTTCTTAAAGACAGGCTAGAGGCTATGAATCCGACCATTGAACTTCTGAAATCCCACCGCTCTATCCGCAAGTTCAAGGACCAGCAGATCCCACGGGAGTTGTTCGAAGAGCTGATTCGTGCCGGCCAGAGTGCCGCCACCTCCAATCACGTTCAGGCCTACTCCATCATCCATGTGGTCAACCCGGAGAACCGCCGTAAGATCGCCGAACTGGCCGGCGGCCAACCCTATGTCGCCAACAGTTCCGACTTCCTGGTGTTCTGTGCCGATATGAAACGGGCGATGGAAGCCGCAGAGCGGGCCGGTGCCGAGGTGACACGAGGTATGACCGAGCAACTGCTGGTTGCCACCATCGACACCGCCCTGATGGCACAGAATGTCGCCATTGCCTCGGAATCCGAGGGTCTGGGACTGTGTTACATCGGCGGTATTCGTAACAACCCGCAGGACGTGAGCGAGATTCTGAAACTGCCGGAACATGTCTACCCGGTATTTGGCATGTGCCTCGGCTACCCCGATCAGAACCCGGAAGTTAAGCCCCGGCTGCCACTTTCCGCGATTCTGAAAGAAGACGCCTACACCGATGCCGATGACACCGCACTGGTGACCCGTTTCGACCAGACCATGAATCAGTATTACCAGGCCAGAAGCAGCAGCAACAAGGACACCACCTGGTCCGAACAGCTGAAGCCGCTGTTTACCTCAAAACTGCGCCCGCACATAAAAGCTTTCCTCAACGGTCGCGGCTTCGGCACCAAATAGATCGATTTTTTCGATGCATTTGCCTCAGTAAATACGATTCTTGCGGCAACCACCTTAGACTAAAGTATGCCCCCTTTGTTCGTTTGCTACTGAAAGGGGCATACTCATGGCGGGCTTTAATACCGATATTCTTCTGATTGGCGGCGGCGTTATGAGCGTCACGCTGGCCTCTCTGATTCAGCAACTGGACAGCTCCCGGTCGATCACCCTGGTCGAACAGGGACAACAGCTGGCCGGCGAAAGCTCGGACGCCTGGAACAACGCCGGCACCGGTCACGCCGGTTATTGCGAACTCAACTACACCCCCGCCAACCCCGATGGCAGCGTTTCCGTAGAGCGGGCGCTCGCCATCAACGAGCGCTTCGAGCTCTCACTTCAGTACTGGAGCAGCCTGGTTGAGAAGAGGCTCTTGCCTGCACCGGCCAACTTCATTCGCCGGGTGCCACATCTGAGCTGGGTTCAGGGCGCCAAGGCCTGTGATTTTCTGAAAACCCGCCACAGAGCCCTCGAGGGCCAACCGCTGTTTCAGGAGATTGAGTTCAGCGATCAGCCAGACACCCTCGCTCGCTGGCTCCCGCTGATCCACGGTACCCGGCAAGCCTTTGAACCGGTCGCAGCTACCCGCGTCGCCCACGGCAGTGACGTCAATTTTGGCGCACTGACGCGCCTGCTGGGGCGCTCCCTGGCCCAGCACAACGCCTGTGATATTCAGCTCCAGTGCCAGGTAACCGATATCAAGCGCGAAGCCGGCGGCTGGCGCGTGGGCCTGCATCACCTGGGCAGCGGCGAGAAACGCAGCATTACCAGCCGTTTTCTGTTCATTGGCGCGGGCGGGGCCGCCCTGTCTCTGCTGCAGAAGACCGGTATTCCGGAGATTCGCGGCTACGGGGGGTTCCCGGTATCCGGCCTGTGGCTGGCCTGCGATAACGAAGACATGGCCCTGTCACACAACGCCAAGGTTTACAGCCAGGCACCGGTTGGCGCGCCACCCATGTCGGTACCGCACCTGGACACCCGCTTTATCAATGGCAAGGCGGCCCTGCTCTTTGGTCCCTTCGCCGGCTTTACCACCCGCTTCCTCAAAAGCGGCGATCGCTCGGACCTGATCCGCTCAGTTCGCAGCCACAACCTGCGGCCGCTGATCGACGTTGGTATGCACAACTGGCCGCTGACCCGATATCTGATCAAAGAAGCCCTCAGCCCCAAATCGGCCCGCCTCGGCGAACTGGCGCGCTTTATTGAGGACCCGGACCCGGCTCAGTGGCAACTGGTGCGGGCCGGGCAGCGTGTGCAGGTTATCAAGCCAACGGCCTCGGGCCGGGGCAGTCTGGAATTCGGCACCGAGGTTTTGAGCACTGAGGACCGATCCCTGGCAGCCCTGCTGGGCGCTTCACCGGGCGCCTCCACCTGCGTCTCCGCAATGCTGGAGGTTATAGAACGTTGTTTCCCGGAGCTGATTCAGGGCCAACCGCTGCAAACCCTGCAATCGCTGATCCCGAGCTACGGTCAATCGCTTCAGGCCAACCGCCAACTGCTGGCCGATGTCCGCCGCTACACCCTTCACACCCTGGGACTGAACACCGGGGCAGAACAAACTCAAACTGAACGGAGCCTGTACGCATGATGATAGGGATTCCCAGAGAACGACAAGACGGTGAAAACCGTGTGGCCATTATCCCATCCGGAGTTTCCACCCTGCTGGAGGCCGGCTACGAGGTGGTGGTCGAGAGTGGCGCTGGCAGTGCCGCCCATTTCACCGATGACGACTATCGCCACGCCGGGGCCATCATCGCCGACGATGCCGACGCCCTGTATCGTCAGGCAACAGTCATCCTCAAAGTTCGGGCGCCCTCATCAGAGGAAGCGCGACTGATTCAGCAAGACGCCACCCTGATCTGCCTGCTCGATCCCTGGTTCAACCAGCCGCTGCTGGAACAGCTGGCCGGGCAAAACGTGCAGGCATTTGCCCTGGACCTGGTGCCCAGAACCACCCGCGCCCAGTCCATGGACGTGTTGAGTGCCATGGCGGGCATCAGCGGGTACCGCGCCGTCCTCAGCGGCGCCATGGCCCTGCCCCGTTACTTCCCCATGCTGATGACCGCCGCCGGCACCATTCATCCGGCCCGGGTACTGGTCATTGGCGCCGGTGTTGCAGGTCTGATGGCCATTGCCACCGCCCGCCGTCTGGGCGCAGTGGTCGAGGCCTACGATCTTCGCCCTGAGGTGAAAGAGCAGGTGGAGAGCCTGGGCGCCGATTTCATTGAAATCGAAGTGCCTGAATCCGATACCACCGGAGACAGCGGTTATGCCAAGGCGCAGAGCGAGGCGTTCTACACCGCCCAACGACAGCAACTGGCAGACTGCGTCGCCCGCGCCGACCTGGTGATCACCACGGCGGCGGTGCCCGGAAAACCGGCTCCCAAACTGATTGACCAGGAAATGATCCACCGCATGAAGAGCGGCTCGGTGATCGTGGATCTGGCGGCGGACAAAGGCGGCAACGTGGACGGCACCGTTCTGAACCAGAAGGTGGACGTAGACGGCGTTACCCTGGTGGGCCATGCCAACCACCCCTCCCGCGTACCGGTGCATGCCTCCCAGCTGCTCACTCGCAACATTACCGCCTTTCTGCTCAACATGACCGAAGACGGTCGTGTGGTACCCAAGCTGGACGACGAGATTGTTGCAGCAACCCTGGTGGTCCAGCACGGCAGTGTCCGGCACAACACCGAGACACGAGAAAACCCGGAAACCTCAACCCAGAAGGACACGGACTGATGGAACTGTTTGCACTCAGCTTCACCATTTTCATTCTGGCGCTGTTCGTCGGGGTGGAACTGATCAACAAGGTTCCGCCCACGCTTCATACCCCGTTGATGAGCGGCACCAATGCCATCTCCGGCATCGTGATTGTCGGCGCCATCATCAGCGCGGGTAGCACAGAGCTGTCGCCTAATGTCGCCGGCGTGCTGGGCTTTATCGCTGTCACCCTGGCCAGCATCAATATCGTGGCCGGTTTTCTGGTGACGGATCGCATGCTGAATATGTTCAAGCGGAAGGGATAACCATGTTTGCATTGATCAATCTGTCTTACCTTGCAGCTGCCGTCTGCTTCATTCTCGGCATCAAGGGCATGACCCGCCCGAAAACGGCCGTACGTGGCAACCAGCTGGCCGCCATCGGGATGCTGATTGCGGTCGTCGCCGCCCTGTTGCACCAGGAAATCATCAGCTACGCGGCCATCATCGCCGGCATGCTGCTGGGCGGCGCGATCGGCGTCTGGCTCGCAAAACGGACCGCAACCACGGAAATGCCGGAACTGGTGGCGAGCCTGAACGGTATCGGCGGGGGCGCCTCCGTTGCAGTGGCCGCCAGTACCTGGATGCACGCGGTTAATGCCACCGGTGCCGGCAGTGGCGGCTGGACCGCCGCGATTCTGGCCTCCATCGTCATCGGCTCGGTCACTCTGACCGGGTCGGTGGTAGCCGTTCTGAAACTCAAGGGGAATATTGGCGACAGCCGGAACAATCGCCTGTGGCACAGTGTCACGCTGGTTACGCTGATTGCCGCCGTGGCCGGAGCGGTGCTGTTTGCCACCAGCGGCAGCACCAGCCCGCTGGCCCTCGCGGCCCTCGTAGGGCTCTGCCTGCTGCTTGGCATTGGTCTGGTCCAGCCTATCGGTGGTGCCGACATGCCGGTCGTCGTCGCCCTGCTTAACGCCTATTCCGGCCTGGCGGGCGCGGCCACCGGATTCGTGCTGGGCAACCAGGGGTTGATCATTACCGGTTCCCTGGTGGGTGCTTCCGGGCTGATTCTGACCGCCATCATGTGCAAGGCCATGAACCGGTCCCTGCCCAACGTTCTGTTTGGCGGTGTACTGGGCGGATCAGACAGTACGGCGAGCCAGCAGGATGAAGGGGAGTTCTACGATGGCAAGGTGAAATACGCCACCCCTGACGACCTGGCCCTGTTGCTGGATGGTGCCCGCAAGGTGGTCATGGTGCCCGGATACGGCCTGGCGGTGGCTCAGGCCCAGCATGCGGTGAAAGAACTCGCCAACCAGCTTGAAGGCCGTGGTGCCAAGGTCAGTTACGCGATTCATCCGGTGGCAGGCCGGATGCCAGGGCACATGAACGTGCTGCTGGCCGAAGCTGAAATCCCTTATGACCAGTTGAAAGACATGGACGCCATTAACCCGGAACTGCCGCAAGCGGATGTGGCCATCGTGCTCGGCGCCAACGACGTGGTAAACCCGGCCGCCGCCGAAGACCCGAACTCGCCCATTTTTGGCATGCCGATCCTCGATGTGCACAAGGCGAAAACCGTGGTGGTGGTCAAGCGCAGCCTGTCCGCTGGCTTCGCCGGCATTCCCAACGGTCTGTTCATTCGCGACAACAGCCTGATGGTGAAGGGCGACGCCAAGGAAGTCCTGCAAGCCACCACCAGCGCGATCAAGGAACTCTGATCAGCCGTCCTCAAGGATGAGGACCACCAGCTCCTTGGGGCCATGGGCCCCATAAGCAAGCACCTGCTCGATGTCCGCCGTCTTGGACGGACCAGATACCAGCAACAGGTTCGTGGGCAGACCCGCGGACCAGTTGTGCTTCTGCATCATCCCATACAGGTTGTCTTCCACCTCACTGGCCTTGAGCAACGCGATATGCAACGGTGGCAGAAGACTCATCAGCCGCGGCTCGTGACGATCCGGCCACAGTACCAGTGAACCGGTGGCAGCAATCCCGCCCACCGTGCCCGTCACGCTGGCATCCACCTGCCAGAACAGCTCCTCCTTCCATTCCTCAATGGGACGGTCATAGACCAACAGCTCCGGTCTGGGCTCCGCACGCTGCCAGTGCTCCGCCAGCTGCTTGCCGTGCTCGGTACCCGGGGCATAAAGCACATTCTTCAGGCCGCGGCTCTCCAGCAATTCCTGAACCTTTGAGGGCCACTCCTCGGTCGTCAGCTGGTGGATTTCGGTGTGCACCCCTTCCATCAGAGAACGCAGGCGAGTAATCCGGTCCTCCGGCGCATACTGCCAGGGGCGGGTTACCAGACCCTCATCGAAATCGTCCGGCCGGGGCGTGGTGCCGGCCAGACCGGCACGGAGCTTGTTGAGAATATTGCTGCGGGCACTCATCACCGGTCTCCCTGATTCAAATGGGCTTTGGCCAGATCATGCAAAGACCGCCGGGCCGGTACCGGCGCCGAGTGGTTCTCGGTCCAGGGGCCGACGTTTTTCGGTGCAAGTTTGCCAAAACGGGTCGCGCCCCACAGGAACAGGCGGTAAAACACCGGCGACGTATTCAGCCTGGCCCAGAAGCGCCAGATTGCCCGCTCCTTGCGGGAATACTTGGCGCCGCCATCTTTCACTTTCGGCTGCTCCGCGGGGCTTTTCACATTTTCCTGACGCAAGCGCTGCAGCATTTCCGGGATCGGAATCTTCACCGGACACACCTCACCACAGGCGCCACACAATGAAGACGCGCTGGGGTGGTCCGGTACCTTGTGCAACCCGACCATGTGCGGCGTAATAATCTTGCCGATCGGCCCCGGATAAACCTCACCGTAGGTGTGGCCACCCACACGGGTATAGACCGGGCAGTGGTTCATGCACGCACCGCAGCGGATACAGTTTAATGTCTGGCGCAGCTGGGCATCGGCGAAAGCACCACTGCGGCCATTGTCCAGCAGAACCAGATGTACTTCTTCCGGACCATCCAGCTCATCCGCCTTGCGCGGGCCGGAAATCATGTTCACGTAAGTAGTGATCGGCTGACCCAACGCGGAACGGGTCAGCAGCGACAACAGGGGCACCACGTCCCGCAGGTGCTCTACCACTTTTTCGATGCCGGTGACGGCAATGTGCACTGGCGGCGCCGTGGTGCTCATGCGGCCATTGCCTTCGTTTTCCACCAGCAGCAAGGTACCGGTTTCGGCAATGGCGAAGTTGACGCCGGAGACCCCGACATCCGCTTCAAGGAATTTCTGGCGCAGGGTGCGGCGACCAATCTGGATCAGTTCGTTCACATCCTCGGTCTCATCCACGCCCAGTTTGTCGTGGAACAGTCTGGAGACCTGAAAGCGGTTCTTGTGAATCGCCGGCATGATGATGTGGGAGGGCTTTTCACCATCCAGTTGGACGATATACTCGCCCATGTCCGACTCCAGGCACTCGATGTGGCGTTCGGCCAGGTAGTCGTTCATTTCCATTTCTTCGCTGACCATGGATTTACCCTTCACCACCTGAGAACCCTGCTTCGCCTCAATGATGGAGTGCACAATCCGGTTGGCCTCTTCGGTAGTCTCCGCCCAGTGGACCTTGACACCGTTGGCGGTCAGCCTGGTTTCCAGTTGTTCAAGCAAATCCGGCAACCGGGACAGCGCCCGGGCCTTGATGTGGTTGCCGAGTTCCCGCAGGCCCTCACGCTCTTCCTCGTCCGGAAAGGCATCGGCCCGCTTCTTCATCAGCGAATCCATGGCGACGCGGAAGTTGGTGCGCAGCTGGTCGTCGGCCAGGGCGCCCACCGCGCGGCCACGGAAGCTGTCGGTGAGTTCTTTTACCGGTATACGCTGGCTCATGATTTCACCTCTCCACTCACCCGCTCCCAAAGAAAGCTGGCCAGATGCCGGCCCCGGAACGTCTGTTTCTGTTTTTCCAGGGAGCCGTTGATGTTGAGCAGGCAGCCGCCATCAGCGGTTACCATTTCCGCTGCACCGGATTCCCGCAACGAACGGGTTTTGTCCAGCACCATAGCCCCGGACACTTCCGGCATGCGCACGGAGAAGGTGCCACCAAAGCCGCAGCATTCGCTTTCATGATCGTGGTCCAGCCGCTCGACATTCGCCAGCTTGCCCAACAACTCCCGCGCGTGCACGTGGGTGTTCATTTCCCTGCGGGCGGAACAGGAGGTGTGCAAGGCAATCTGTGTGGGCTGGCCGAGATCCTGCCAGTCCACCTTGCATACATGCAGCAGAAACTCGGTCAGCTCAAACGTGCGTTCAGCCAGATCTTCCACACGTTTAAGGGTATCGGGTTCTTCTGCAAAGACTTCCCGGTAATGCTGTCGGAACATACCGGCACAGGATCCGGACGGCACCACCACCGGCAAGCCGTTGTCGAGTAAATTGAGCTGTGCCCGCGCCACCTCCCGGGCCTCGTTCACGTAGCCGGAGGTCCAGGCCGGCTGACCGCAGCAGGATTGTTCGTGTGGAAAATGCACGCGAATGCCTTCCCGTTCCAGCAGGCGGATAGCATCCAGCCCGGCCTCGGGAAAGAACAAATCCACCACGCAGGTGCCGAACAAAGTGACCTCGGCCGGCTTGGCCGGATACGTTCGTGGCCTGGGGCGCTCTGGAGCCACGCGGGTGGCATTGGGGGCGGCGTCGTAAAACAGCTCACTCATCAGTCATTGCCTCCGGGCGGTCCGGCCAGCAGCCGGCCACCCGTTGTGGTTATCCCAGTGTTTTCAGTTCAGTAACGGGTCCGTCAGCCCCAGGCCGTAGGCGGCCAGCAGCGCAATCGAACCGGTCATCACCAGGTAGTATAGGGTCGGCCACACCGTCTTGCGCAGTGTCTGACCTTCACGGCCCAGCAACCCGACCGTAGCAGATGCTGCCACCACGTTATGGATGGCCACCATATTGCCTGCCGCAGCACCCACGGCCTGCACCGCCACCATCAGTGCGGTGGACAAACCAAGGCTCTCGGCAACGCCAAACTGGAACTGGCTGAACATCATGTTGGAGACCGTGTTGGAACCGGCCAGGAACGCACCGAGCGCACCCACCGTGGGGGCCAGCAACGGGTAAATGCCGCCAACCGCATCGGCAGCCCAGCTGGCCATGGCCAGCGGCATGCTCGGCAGGTCCGACAGGTTAACGCCGGAGTTGATCAGTATCCGCACCATAGGCACGGTGAACAGCAGCACGAAACCGGCACTCAGCAGCACGCCACCGGATTCTTTCACCGCCGAATTCAGCGCTTTCAGGTTCATCCGGTGGATGAAGAAAGTTGCCAGCACTACCATCACCAGAATACCGCCCGGCAGGTAAAGTGGCTGGATCCCGGCATTAATACCTGCTTCTCCCAGGATGTTGGAGAACGACACGCCAACGCTGGTGAAAGCTTGCTTGATCGGTTCAACGGTGCGGCTGAGCACCAGTACCACGCCGACCAGCACGTAAGGTACCCACGCCCGGAAACCGCTCATCGGTTTGGCGGCGATGTCTTCCAGTTTCATCTCAATGCTGCCCAGCCACTCACTGGGCCAGTCTTTGCTGTCGGCAAAATCCCAGGTCCGCTTCGGAATCAGGAAGCCTTTTTTGGCGGCAGTGGTCACAATCGCCAGACCAATCAGGCCACCCAGCAGAGACGGGAACTCGGGCCCCAGAATCACCCCGGTCAGGGCGTAGGGCACGACAAACGCGATGCCGGCAAACAACGCAAACGGCAGGACCTCCAGCCCCTCTTTCCAGCTTTTGTTCTTGCCGAAGAAGCGGGTCATCATCGTCACCATCAGTACCGGCATAACGACACCGACAATGCCGTGGGTGATGGCCACTTCCGAGGTGATCAGCTGCAGGTAGGTATCCCAGTTGGAGCCCAGGGCTTCCAGTCGCTCGGTAATGCTGGCCCGATCCAGACCCGTTGTCACTCCCACCACAATCGGTGTACCTACAGCACCAAAGGATACCGGCGTGCTCTGTACCATCATGCCCAGCATGACGGCAGCCATGGCCGGAAAACCGACCGCAACCAGCAGGGGCGCGGCGATGGCGGCCGGTGTACCAAAGCCAGAGGCACCTTCGATAAAGCTGCCGAACAGCCAGACAATGATGATGGCCTGAATGCGGCGATCCGGGGTGATGTTGGTAAAGCCGGCCCGAATCGTGGTGATGGCTCCGGAGTGCTTCAGCGTGTTCAGCAGCAATATCGCGCCAAAGATAATCCACAGCAGGCCGATGGTGATTACCAGCCCTTGCAAGGTTGAGGCGAGGATACGGTTCAGGGTCATATCCCAGGCGCTATAGCCAATCAGCGCGGTAACCAGAAATACCACGGGCATGGCACGGCGGGCGGGCCAACGCATGCCAATCAGCAGCACTCCGGCAAGAAGAATGGGCGTAAACGCCAACAGGGCGAGCAATCCGGACGACATCATGTTCTCCAGGGTCTTGTTGTTGGATTCTATTCTTGGATAATTGGTATTACCAATTTACAAACCTGTGCCGAGTACGTTATTTGAGCTGGCCTTATGGTGTCAAAACCGCCCACTCATACATTGGTCGTATTGCGTTGAAGTTTTGTTGTAAAAACAAGCATGGACAGGGGTAAGATTTATTGGTAAGACCAATTTTTAGACATACAAGCGAGACACCATGCCCATCAATCAGATTGCTCCCAGGCGGCTGGCCGACACCATTGTCGAGCAACTGGAGACCATGATTCTGGAAGGAACCCTGGAACCGGGGCAGCGCCTGCCGCCGGAACGGGTGCTGGCGGAGCAATTCGGCGTATCCCGCCCGTCCCTCAGAGAGGCGGTGCAACGCCTGGCGGCCAAAGGCCTGCTGAAAAGCCGCCAGGGCGGCGGCAATTATGTGGCGGAGAATCTGGGAAGCAGCTTCAGCGACCCACTCATCCCGCTGCTGGAAAAGCACCCGGAAGCACACCGGGATTTGCTCGAGTTCCGTCGCACACTGGAGGGCGACTGTGCCTATTACGCGGCCCTGCGCGCCACGGAAGTGGATCTGACACGGCTGGGCAAAGCCTGGGAAGAGCTCCACGCCTGCTACCAGAATTCCACTGCCCACAATCTGGAAGAAGAAGGGGCTGCCGATGCCCGCTTCCACATGGCTATTGCTGAAGCCAGCCACAACGTGGTGCTGCTGCACACCATGCGCAACCTGTTCAGCATGCTCAAGAACAACATTGTCACCAACATCGGTGGCATGTACTCCCGCGAAGTTCAGACCCGCCAGGGCCTGATGGACCAGCACCAGAAGCTGTATAACGCCATCGTTGAAGGCCGGGAAGAAGACGCCAGGGCCATCGCAGGGGAGCACATACAGTTTGTGCAGCAAACCATATCGGAACGCAGCGAAACCGCGCGACGGCGTGAACGGGCGTTGAGAAGGGAAGGGAGCGGCGAACACCGGGCTCCATAAAAAAGCCGGGGCAAGCCCCGGCATAAGCAATCACACGATGCATCAACACAATGCATGTCGTCCTGATGAGCCTTCACACTAACCGGAAGAGATGACGCTTGTGTGACAGGGCACGCTAATCCGGCAACTTCTCCCAGATTGTGAGCTCCGAAAAACTGTGCTGAAACTTGTTGCGGGTCTCCCGGATCACGAAGGGCAGGCTCCGGGGCTCTGCCAGCAAGCGGAAACGGGGGGACAACGCCGCCTTGAGACCATCCAGGGTGGTGAATGGCTCACCGTCTTTCAGGAAACCACCGAGCCAGTCCTGCCTGGGTGTGTACTCCTCCAGCCAGGTATAGGGTGAAGCAATCACCAGCAGCCCCAGCGCATTGATACGCTCATGGATCTGTTCCAGAAACAGGGATGGGTTGTAGAGACGGTCAATCAGGTTGCCGGCCAGCACCAGATCGTAGTCCCGGTAATCAGCGCCGAGCTTGCAGGCATCGCCCTGATGGAACGCCACGCGGCGGGCAGCCTCGGTCAGACCCAGGGCTGCCAGTGACCGCTCCTGGTAGCTGACCAGCTCGCCCTCTTCGGGCCGCGCATACCGCGCAACCCCCTCCCGCACCACCTCACGGCATTTGCCGATAAAGGTTTCCGAATAATCGACCCCATCGACATGATCAAACTGGCGGGCCAGCTCCAGCGAGGTACGTCCTACCGCACAACCGATATCCAACGCCCGGCAGCTGGCGCGGCCATCCAGCGCTCCAAGCGCGGCATCGGCCAGTTCTTTCGGAAAATTGGCTTCACCATGCCAGCTTTCACCGAAGTGAAACTCCAGATACTGGGCCAGGGTGGTGTTGCTCTCGTAGTAGCCGGACGGCTCATTCATGATTGTCTCCTGGCGACGACAGGCCTTTCCCTTGTTCCGTCGGCCTTGGGTAAAACGGTTGCACCAACGGGGCAAGCCCTTTGGCATCATCTATGAACAGTTGCAGGTGCGGGAAAGGTATTTCAATGCCCGCGTCGTCCAGGGCTTCCTTAATCTTCTCAAGCACATCAGCCATAATTCTGGGCTGAACCTCCAGATTGTCCGGCGTAATCCAGATCTTGACCTCCAGATCGACTGAAGAGTTGCCCAGAGTCTTGACCACCACTCGCGGCTCCATACCCGGCCCCTGCAAGACTTCAGAGTGCGCCAGCAGAACCGGCATAATCACGTCCCGGGCTGCCTTGGCAGACTCCTTGTAGGCAATGCCAACTGGAATGTTCAGGCGCGTCGCCCCTTCGGCGCTGTAATTGATGATCTCCGAGGACGCCACGTTATCGTTCGGGATCATGGTAAAGATATTGTCCCGGGTACGCAGCCAGGTGGTCCGCAGGGCGATCTTCACCACCTTACCATCCTGGCCGTTGATGGTGACCCAATCGCCAATCCGGAAGGGGCGCTCAATCAGCAACGTAATACCCGCAATAAAGTTCGACAGCGTGGACTGGGCCGCAAACCCGACGGCAATCCCTACGATCCCCAGACCCGCGACGATGGAGACCACATCGAAACCGAACTGGGACAGCACCGTAACGGCCGCGAAGGTAACGGTGAGCACCGAGAACAGATTCTCGACCAATTGGCGGATAGAGGGTTCCAGACGGTAGCGATTCATCGTCTCCCGCAGCAGACGACCAATCGCCAGCCAGCCCACAAAAAAGCCCAACGCCATCAGGCCCGCCCTGGCCATGCCCTTCAACAGCTCCGGCGAGGCCTCGAATTGCGCCATAATCACCAGCAATCCGCCCAGCCCGAACAGATAACGGATGCCAGTGCGCAACTGACTAAACCAGGGCTTCGAGCTGCGTCGGCTGCCGACGACAAGGCGTATCAGGCTGATCAGAATGGCATAGACCAGCAACAGAATGCCGAGGTAGATCACCGAAATCAGCAGTTGACTGAGAACATGCCCGGCCAGGGCCACCCAATCGGTCTGTCCGCCCGCGAGAGCGTCCAGGGTAGCCGAGAGATTCTGTGCTATCTGGCTTCGTACGGATTCAAACAGGGCTTCTGCCATAGGGCATCCTTTTCCAAACACTGCATACTACACCCGGAGCGGTGAACAACCTTTGCCTTCAGAATAGACTGCTATCCGCAAACCGGCCGGGGATTACAGAACCGATTCCAGGGCCTGAATCAACCGGGCATCTTCGGGACGCACCTGGCTCGGGAAACGGGCTGCCACCTTACCCTCACGATCGATCACATACTTGGTGAAGTTCCAGCGTGGCGGCTGGCTCTGGCGATTGATTTCCTGAAACACCGGATTGGCCTGCTCACCGGTCACTGCGCTCGGCGCGATCATGGTAAAACTCACACCAAAGTTCACAAAACAGACCTTCGCGGCTTCTTCTTCGGAATCCGCCTCTTGCCGGAAGTCATCACTGGCAAATCCCACGACCGTCAGCCCCCGATCCTTGTACCGCTGGTGCAAGGCCTCCAGGCCTTCAAACTGACCGGTATAACCACAACGGCTGGCTGTGTTCACCACCAGCATCGGCTTGCCAGCAGCCACTTCGCACAGATTCACCGAATCCCGGGAGTGCAGCTTGCGCTGCTCGTGGTCCAGGAAATCCGGGCAATCCCGGGCAACGGCAGGCACCGTCAACCCTAACAGTAAAAGCACACTCACACACTTCAAGACTGTCCAACGCATCATCGGCCCTCCTGTCGACACATCCCCTGTATACGCACTGGATTACCAAACTGCTCAGGCGCGTTGTCCACATTGACACAAACCGGCAAAGCATCCTTCACAAAACTCTCATGTCATCGTCACACAGCACGGTCAGATTGTGGTGTCAAAACACACAACATAACCGAAACAAGGACAGTACCATGACGATGAAACCGACGCTGCTGGCAGCCGCCATCGGCGGCCTTCTGGCATCGACAACACAGGCATCGCTGGTCATCAGCGAGTATGTCGAAGGCTCCAGCAACAACAAAGCCATTGAACTGCTCAACACCGGCAACGCGGTGGTGGATCTTGCCCCCTGGGAGCTGCAGGTTTTCTTCAACGGCAGCGCCACCCCCGGGCAAACCTTCAACCTGGAGGGTTCGATTGCTCCGGGCAGCAACTTCGTTTTCGCGCATAGCGCTGCTGACCCGGCCATTCTCGCTGTGGCGGATCAAACCACCGGAGCCGGGCTGTTCAACGGTGATGACGCTGTCCTGCTCCTGAATGGCGGCACGGTTGCTGACAGTATCGGCCAGGTCGGCACAGACCCCGGCAGCTACTGGGGCTCCGGGGATACCCGCACTCAGGATCGCACTCTGCGCCGCCGTGCAGGCACCCTGGCCGATACCGATGCCTACGATGATTACGACCCGGCCACGGTCTTTGACGGCTTTCCCCTGAACAGCTTCGACGATCTCGGCGTCGCCGGCAACGATGACGATAACCCGGACCAGCCACCGACTGCGCCGGATCTGACCTGTGGCGCTCCCGCCACCCGCATTTCGGACATTCAGGGCGAAGGCGATATCAGCCCGGTTGCCGGCCAGCACGTGGTGATCGAGGCCGTGGTTACAGCCACCTTCAACACCAACGATGGCCTTGGCGGCATCTTTGTGGAGGAAGAAGCCTCAGACCGCGACGACAACCTCGCCACCTCCGAAGGCCTGTTTGTCTATGCGCCAACTCTGAACGCCGAGCCCGGCCAGCGCCTGCGGCTTGCCGGTGAAGTGACCGAATACGACGGCCTGACCGAATTGACCAATCTGGGCGGTACCGAAAACTGTGGCACCTCGGAGCTTCCACCACCGACGAATATTTCACTGCCCTGGGCCGATGCAACAGCTCCGGAAGCCTTTGAAGCCATGCGAGTAAAATTCAGCGCGCCTCTTATGGTGAACGACAACTACGACCTGGGCCGTTACGGCAGCCTGACCCTCGGGAGCGGTCGCCACTTTATCCCCACCAGTATCGCTGAGCCCGGAGCGGATGCCGCACTGGTGGCTGATCTGAATGCGCTGGACCGGATTATCCTGGACGACGCCAGTAACCGCCAGAACCCGGCCATCGTGCCCTACCCGACACCGCAACTGAGCGCCAGCCAGACCGTGCGCGCTGGCGACACCGTTCAGGATCTTGCCGGCGTTCTCGACTACCGTTTTTCGGAATGGCGTCTGCAGCCGACCGCGAGCCCGTCCTTCAGCCAGGCAAATGCACGTGTAACCGAGCCCGGCCTTGAGGATCGCGGTAACCTGGTGGTGGCTTCTTTCAACGTGCTGAACTTCTTCAACGGTGACGGCATGGGCGGCGGATTCCCGACGGCGCGGGGCGCAGACAACCCGGAAGAACTGGCCCGCCAGACCGAGAAGCTGGTCAGTGCCCTGGTCGCCCTTGATGCCGACATCATCGGCCTGATGGAAATCGAGAATGACGGCTACGGCCAGACCAGTGCCATTGCCGAACTTGCCAGGGCCCTGGGTTCCGAATGGCAGTGGGTCGATCCCGGCCTGGCACAACTGGGCAATGATGACATTGCCGTTGGCCTGCTGTACCGCTCCGACCGTGTCGAGATCGTTGGCACCGCCGCCACTCTGAGCGCGGCTCCTTTTGACCAGTTGAACCGCCAGCCCCTGGCACAAACCTTTCGGCTGAAGGATTCAGACGATGGCGTCACCATTGCCGTCAACCACTTCAAGTCCAAAGGCTGCGGCAGTGCCGAAGGCAGCAACGCTGACCAGAACGATGGTCAGGGCTGCTGGAATCCAGTACGGACCCAGGCCGCCCAGGCGCTGGCATCCTGGCTGGCAGACGATGCCACCGGAACCGGCGAACCGGATGTGTTAATCATCGGCGACCTCAACGCCTACGCGAAAGAAGACCCCATTCGCGCCCTGGCCAGTGCCGGCTATACCGATCTGCTGGCGACCTACGTTGGCGAGCAGGCGTATTCCTACGTGTTCTATGGCCAGGCCGGCTATCTGGACCACGCTCTGGCCAATACCGCCCTGGCCGGCAAAATTGCCGACACCACCGTCTGGCCGATCAATGCCGACGAGCCCAGAGCCCTGGACTACAACACCGAGTTCAAGACCCCGGAGCAGCAGGCCAGCTTCTACGCACCGGACGCTTACCGGGCCTCTGACCATGACCCTGTGATCGTTGCCCTGAATCTCGATACCAGAACCCCGGTAAACCGCGCCGACCTGAACGGCGATGGCCGCGTTAACGGCCGGGACCTGTCGCGCCTGGTGCTGGCGATACTGTTCGGCAAAGCCACGGCTCCGGCTTACGACATTGACGGTGACGGGCGCATTAGCCATCGCGACCTGATCGCCCTGATTCGCGTGCTGACCAGCCGCTAACCCCCACAACGGAGATAGAGTAATGATTCGACAAGGACTCTGGCTGGCAATCCCGCTGATTGCCCTGACCGGCTGTAACAGTGATAACGACGACGCGCCCGCACCGGAAACCGAGCGCCTTACCGTTAACATTCTGCATATCAACGACCACCACTCCCACCTTGAGGCGGGCTCACAATCGCTGGACGTTGCCGGTGAAGAAACCGAATTCAGCGCTGGCGGCTTCCCCCGGGTGATCGCCAAGATCAACGAACGAACCGCCGAACTGGACAACGTGCTGAAACTGCATGCCGGAGATGCCATGACCGGCACCCTGTACTTCACCTCCTTCGAGGGTGAGGCCGATGCCGAGCTGATGAACCTGGTGTGTTTTGATGCCTTTGCCCTGGGCAATCACGAGTTTGATCGCGGTGACGAAGGGCTGGTGAAGTTCCTCGACTACCTGGCGGCAGGCAGCTGTAACACGGCGGTTCTCGCGGCCAACGTCAAACCGGCCATCGGCACCCCATTGGCCCCGGTGGCCCAGGACGATTACATCCAGCCATACACCATCAAGAACATTGATGGCCAGCAGGTGGCCATCATCGGCATCGACATCGCCACCAAAACCCGCAACAGCTCAAGCCCGCTGGCAAGCACTGAGTTTCTGGACGAAACCGAAACCGCCCAGGCCATGATTGATGAGTTGAACGACCAAGGCATCGACAAGATCATCCTGCTGACCCACTACCAGTATGCCAACGATCTGGCACTGGCCGAGCGCCTGTCCGGAGTGGATGTCATTATCGGCGGAGATTCCCACACCCTGCTGGGTGACTTTGACGCCTACGGCCTGAGTGCCTCCGGCCCCTACCCCACCGAAGTGACCAATGCCGACGGTGACAAAGTGTGCGTGGCCCAGGCCTGGCAGTACTCACGTGTGTTGGGTGAACTGAGCGTGACCTGGGACGAAAATGGCACGGTTTCATCCTGCTCCGGCACCCCGCACCTGCTGCTGGGTACCCCCATCATTCGTGATGACGGTACCGAGGATGGCTACCAACCGGAAGGCGAGGAACTGGCAGCCATTCAGGCAGCCATCGAGGAGGACCCTCAGCTCAGCCTTGTCGTGGACGACCCAACCGGCGCTCAAACCCTGGCCACGTACACCAACCAGCTGGACAGCTTCCGCAATCAGGTCATCGGTACCGCATCCGAAGACCTGTGCCTGGCGCGTATCCCCGGCCGGCCTTACGGTGATAACACCTGCGCCAATGAAGACCCGAACCGGGGTGGTGACATTCCGAACCTGGTGGCTCAGGCCTTCCTGTTCCAGAGCAAGAATGCGGATGTGTCGATCCAGAACGCCGGCGGCGTTCGCACTGACATTCTGGCCGGCGATATCACCATTGGTGATGCCTACAACCTGCTGCCGTTTGCCAATACCCTCACCGATCTGACCATGACTGGTGAGGAAATCCGACAGGTGCTGAACGAAGCCGTAGACTATGCCCATGTTGAAGGCGGTTCCACGGGTGCCTATCCTTATGCGGCCGGTCTGCGCTGGACCGTCGACATGGCCAGGCCTGCTGGCGAACGCCTCTACGACATCGAAGTTCGCCCGCGGGGTGAAACCACCTGGCGCGCTCTGACCGACGCCGAAACCCTCAACGTCGTCACCAACAGCTTCACCGCGGCTGGCCGTGACGGGTACCTCACCTTCGGAACCGTCAGCGAGGATGGCCGTGCCAGGGATACCTTCCTGGACTATGCTCAATCCTTCGTCGATTACGTCAAGGAAGAGGTCACCCTCAGCAAACCTGCCCAAGGCGAGTACTCCACTCAGATGTACACGCCCGCGCCGTAATGAGCGGTGGCAGGAGCATCCGGCACCAGCGGATGCTCCTGCCCCTCCCGTCATAACCCTTGAAGAAACCGTCCGCTGGCGTCATTGTGAAACGCTGAATACCGTTGTTTCTTCACAGGTACGGGAACCCCATGTCCAGAACACCCGATTACTCCCTGCTCGAACTGGCCTCCGTGCGCGAGGGCGACTCCGTGGCGACCACACTGGCTAACAGCGTGCGCTACGCCCAGCATGCGGAGTCTCTTGGCTTCAAACGTTTCTGGCTGGCCGAGCACCACAACATGGAAGGGATTTCCAGTTCCGCCACCTCGGTATTGGTGGGGCACATCGCTGGTAAAACCGGGAGGATCCGGGTGGGCTCCGGCGGTGTCATGTTGCCGAACCATCCACCGCTGGTGATTGCCGAGCAATTCGGTACCCTGGAATGTCTCTATCCGGGCCGAATCGATCTCGGCCTTGGCCGCGCGCCGGGTACCGATCCGGTCACTGCCCGGGCACTGCGACGGGATGGCCTGGGCGCCGAGCAATTCCCGGAAGACGTAGCCCGTCTGCAGAACCTGCTGGGGCCGCTGCAACCGGGTCAGCCGGTGAAAGCCATTCCCGGTGCTGGCACCAATGTTCCTATCTGGCTGCTGGGCTCAAGCCTGTACAGCGCACAACTGGCGGCGATGCGGGGCCTCCCTTATGCCTTCGCCGGCCACTTCGCACCGCGGCTCTACCGGGAAGCCCTGAAGGTCTATCGAGAGAACTTCGAGCCCTCAGAGCAGCTGCGACAGCCCTACGCCATGCTGGCGATTCCCGCTATCCCCGCGACCTCAAAGGACGAAGCGCGGCATCTGGCCACCACCAGCTACCAGCGCATTCTGGCCCTGTTCCGCGGACAGCCGCTGTGGATGCGACCGCCGGTCGAATCCATGGACGGACTCTGGAATCCGGCCGAGGAGGCCGGCGTGCGGGACTTCCTGAAACTGCAGATCATGGGTAACAGTGAAGACCTGCGCCGGCAACTCGACGACCTGCTGACCGACATTCAGGTGGACGAACTGATGTTCACCATTGATATCCACGACCCGGACAAACGCCGGCAGGCCCTGGATATCCTGGCCGAAACCCGTTCCCCGCAAACCGACTCCGACGCAACCATCAACTAGGCAGAACCTGATCATGGCTCAACCGGCATTCCATGTTTTTCTCTCCCACGGTCTGGAAAGTGGCCCCGGCAGTACCAAGATCCAGGCCCTGAAAACGGTGGCTGAAACGTTTTCAGGCGTTTATGCCGAGGCGGTGGATCATCGCAGCACTAAAGACCCTGCCGAACGCCTGGAGCAGATGCGCCACGCCATGGCAGCTGCCGGTGCAAGGCCCGAACAGACCATCCTGGCAGGCTCGAGCATGGGCGGCTGGGTCTGCGCCCGGACCAGCGAACAGGCTCCGGTCAGGGGCTGTTTTATGCTGGCACCGGCACTGGCGCTACCGGATTATCCGGAGTCCAACCCGGTGATCGGCGCCCGCCACGCTCGCATTATCCACGGCTGGAACGACGATGTGGTACCGGTAATGCCGGTTCTGGAGCTGGCCCGGAGGCAGCAGATTGAAGCCCTGGTCCTACCCGA
The DNA here is from genome assembly GCF_000475315.1 of Marinobacter sp. EN3. NCBI lineage: Bacteria > Pseudomonadati > Pseudomonadota > Gammaproteobacteria > Pseudomonadales > Marinobacteraceae > Marinobacter > Marinobacter sp. EN3. The sequence continues at coordinate 85,281 of NZ_AXCC01000011.1, read as the reverse complement.
CGGACATCGGCTCGAAAACAGTGTCCAGCGGGTGGCAGAGGAGTTCAGAAGGTTCCTGTTCCTGTGTGTTGAAAACCCGAATCCATCCTGAATTCATGCACTTGCAATTTGGCTTAATCGGCTATTTGCGTGCAGCTTATTTCCCCCGTTTCCTTGCGAAAACCGCTTTGATTTGCCAGTCTTTAATAATGTAACAATGGATTAACGTAAAATAACGAGCGGAGACAACCCGATGAGCAGCACAAGTAAATTCAGGAAACTGGCTGGTATTTCAGCGCTGGCATTTGCCGGCCTGACCGCGGCAAATGCCGTGAATGCCGCCAATTGGCGCTACGCCCATGAAGAATACGAAGGCGACGTTCAGGACGTATTCGCGTACAAGTTCAAGGAATACATTGAAGAGAATTCCGACCACACCCTGCAGATTTACCGTTTCGGTGAGCTGGGTGAGTCTGACGACATCATGGAACAAACCCAGGCCGGTATCCTGAACTTTGTAAACCAGTCTCCTGGCTTTACCGGCTCTCTGATCCCGGAAGCGCAGATCTTCTTTATCCCGTACCTCATGCCCACCGAAATGGATACCGTGATCGAGTTCTTCCGCGAGAGTGAGGCCATCAATGAGGACTTCCCGGAGCTGTATTCTGAAAAAGGTCTTGAGCTGCTGAAGATGTACCCGGAAGGGGAAATGGTAGTGACCGTTGATGAGCCGGTGACCTCTCCGGAAGACTTCAACAACAAGAAGATCCGGGTAATGACCAACCCGCTTCTGTCCGAGACCTACTCTGCGTTTGGTGCTACCCCAACCCCGCTGCCATGGGGTGAAGTATACGGTGCGTTGCAGACCAACATGATCCAGGGTCAGGAGAACCCGATTTTCTGGATTGAGTCAGGTGGTCTGTATGAGGTTTCCCCGAACCTGGTATTCACCGGCCACGGCTGGTTCACCACCGCCATGATGGCGAACCAGAACTTCTACGAAGGCCTGTCTGATGAGGACAAGAAGCTGGTTCAGGATGCCGCCGATTACGCCTTCGAGGAAATCATCGTGCACATTGATGGTCTGGCGGACGAGGCCCTGGAAAAGATCCAGTCCAACAGCGACGAAGTTACCGTGACCCGTCTGACTGACGAACAGATCGAAGCCTTCAAGGCCCGCGCACCACAGGTGGAAGAGAAGTTCATCGAAATGACCGGTGAGCGTGGTAAAGAGCTGCTGGAGCAGTTCAAGGAAGATCTGAAAGAAGTTCAGAGCGACTGAACCTCGCCAAACGGTTGCCCCCGCTCCGGCGGGTGGCAACCCAGCTTTAACCCCGCCCCGCCGGGGATTCTTCCCGCCGGGAGCGACATGTTCTGGAGCAGAATCCATGTCCGAGAATTCCCCGGAGATCGAAGACGATACCGGTCACTATGAGTCCGGCTTGCCCGGCTTTCTGGGCACGATTGACGTCTGGATTTCAAAAATTGAAGCCGTCATGCTCGCCGCTGGCGTGATTCTGATGGCGGTAAACACCTGCGCCAATGTTATTGCCCGTTTCGTGTTCAGCGAGGGCCTGTTTTTCTCCGGTGAAATCAACCGGATTCTGATCATTCTGATTACCTTTGCGGGCATTGGCTACGCCGCCCGGCACGGCCGCCACATCCGCATGTCCGCCATGTACGATGCCTTCCCGACCAAGGGCCGCAAGGTACTGATGATCATCATCGCCCTGTTTACCTCCGTGGTCATGTTTTTCCTGTGCTATCACTCCTTCGAGTATATCCAGACCCTGTACAGCCGAGGTCGGATTTTGCCAGCGCTTGGTTTTGAGATCTGGTGGATTTACATCTGGGCCCCTGTCGGTTTCGCCATTACCGGCATCCAGTACCTGCTGACCGCCATCAAGAACTTCACCACCAAAGACGTGTACCTGTCGACGGGTGTGGTGGATGGCTACGCCGATACTGAAACCGAAGTCTGAAGCAGCGTGAACCCATAGGTTAAGGAAAGACACACCATGGCAACTATTATGATGATCGTCATGATCGGGCTGCTGCTTCTGGGCTTCCCGATGATGATTCCGCTAACCACTGCTGCCGTCATCGGCTTCGTTATGATGTTCGATGGCTTCGGGCAGATGGGCACATTCATCCAGCAGATGATGGGTGGCATCCGGCCAGCGTCGTTGATTGCGGTACCCATGTTCATTCTGGCGGCCGATATCATGACCCGGGGCCAGTCTGCGGACCGCCTGATCAATATGGTCATGGCCTTTATCGGCCACATCAAAGGTGGCCTCGCCATCAGTACCGCCACCTCGTGCACCCTGTTCGGGGCGGTGTCTGGCTCAACCCAGGCCACCGTGGTTGCCGTAGGCTCACCGCTGCGCCCGAAAATGCTCAAAGCTGGCTACTCCGATCCGTTCACGCTGGCTCTGATTATCAACGCCAGTGATATCGCCTTCCTGATCCCTCCCAGCATCGGCATGATCATCTACGGGGTCATCTCGGAAACCTCCATTGCCGAGCTGTTCATTGCGGGTATCGGCCCGGGCATCCTGATTTTGTTCATGTTCTCGATCTACTGCCTGATCTACGCCTACAAGAACGATGTTCCGACGGAAGCCAAGGCCAGCTGGAAAGAACGGGCGATGTCAGTCAGGGATGCCTCCTGGCCCCTGATGTTCCCGGTGATCATTGTCGGCGGTATCTACGGCGGCATTTTCAGCCCCACAGAAGCAGCAGCAGTCTGCGTGCTCTACGCCTTCCTGCTGGAGTTTGTGGTCTTCCGGTCACTGAAACTGAACGACATTTACAAGATTGCCAAATCCACCGGGCTGATCACGGCTGTGGTGTTCATTCTGGTGGCCGTGGGTAATGGCTTCTCCTGGATCATTTCCTTTGCCCAGATTCCCCAGGCCATCCTGGAAGCGGTGGGCGTCAACGAGGCCGGGCCTGTGGGCGTGCTGATTGCCATCTGTGTGGCTTTCTTCATCGCCTGTATGTTCGTCGATCCCATCGTGGTTATCCTGGTGCTGACACCGATCTTTGCGCCGGCCATTCAGGCCACCGGGCTGGATCCGGTGCTTGTCGGTGTGCTGATTACCCTGCAGGTGGCCATCGGTTCTGCCACGCCACCCTTTGGCTGCGACATTTTCACCGCCATTGCCATCTTCAAACGGCCCTACATGGAAGTTATCCGGGGTACGCCTCCGTTCATTTTCATGCTGGTGGCGGCTGCCGGCCTGATCATCGCCTTCCCGGATATTGCCCTGTTCCTGCGTGACATCGCGTTCAGGGACTAGATCCACAGCCACTGATGAAAGGAGAACAACATGTTTAAACGGATTCTGGCCGCTGTGGATGGTTCCAAAACCTCACTCAAGGCTCTGGATAAAGCCATTGAACTGCAGAAACTGATCCCGGACGCCGAGATCTACATCCTCTGTGTTTACAAGCATCACAGCCTGTTTGAGGCGTCGTTGTCTATCGGACGGCCCGACGACATGGACATCCCGGACAAGGTGCTGTCTGAGTATGCCAAAGGCGTAGTGAATCACGCCAAGGAGCTGGCCAAGGAGCATGGCGCCACCAAGGTACGCGGTTTCGTCAAGGCCGGCCGGCCCTCGAAGGTGATTGTGAAATTTGCCCAGGACAAGGAAGCCGACCTGATTGTAGTGGGCACCAAGGGCACCAACAGCGACAAGGACGGCACCTTTCTGGGCAGCGTCTCGCACCGGGTTGCCTCCCAGGCCAAGTGCCCGGTGCTGGTGGTCTGAACCGGCGAACCCCTCCACGCAGTGCCGCCGGACAGCATATTCCTTGCTGTCCGGCAATCACGGATTTCCGCAGTCTGCTTGATTTTTCACCGTGCTAGACTGCCTCGCCTCGGATTACTTCTCATTCACAAATCACAAGGCGTCTAGCCATGACTGCAATTGTTGATTTTCTCAACTCGATCCTCTGGGGCTATGTCCTCGTCTATGGCCTGCTTGCCGTAGGTGTCTTCTTTACCATCCGTCTGGGCTTCCTTCAGTTCGTCAATTTCGGCGAAATGGTCCGCGCCATCCGTGGTTCCCGGGAAAGCGACGTACACGGGATTTCTCCGTTCCAGGCCCTGTGCACCAGCCTGGCTTCCCGGGTGGGTACCGGTAACCTTGCCGGGGTTGCGGTTGCCCTGTACCTGGGCGGTGCCGGTGCCATTTTCTGGATGTGGATGGTAGCCCTCGTCGGTATGGCCACCGGTTACGCTGAAAGCACTCTGGCCCAGCTGTACAAGGTTCGCGACGGCAAGGGCCAGTACCGGGGAGGCCCGGCGGTGTACATTGCCAAAGGCCTGAAAGCGCCCTGGGCTGCGGCCATTTTCGCGGTCTGCCTGATTATCTCCTTCGGCCTGGTTTTCAACGCCGTACAGGCCAACTCCATTGCCGATGCCATGCAGGGCGCCTTTGGTGTGCCCAAGCTGGGTGTCGGCGTCGTCATCGCGGCTTTTGCCGGCATTGTCATCTTTGGCGGTCTGCGCAAGATCGTTCGCTTCGCTGAGTTTGTCGTGCCGTTCATGGCCGGCGCCTACGTACTCCTGGCGCTGGGCGTGATGGCCATGAACATTACCGAAGTCCCGGGCATTCTGGCGCTGATCGTAAAAAGTGCCTTTGGCCTGGAAGAGGCCGCCGGCGGCGCGGCAGGCTCCATTACCGCTGCCATGCTGAATGGCATCAAACGCGGCCTGTTCTCCAACGAAGCCGGTATGGGCTCGGCACCCAACATTGCCGCGACCGCAACCCCGGCTCCGCATCATCCCTCTTCACAGGGTCTGGTTCAGGCATTCGGTGTCTTTATCGATACCATCATTGTCTGTACGGCGACGGCCGTGATGATCCTGTTGGCTGGCGTTCTGGAGCCGGGTTCCGGCGTGACCGGCACCCAGTTGACCCAACAGGCCATGGAAGTACACCTGGGTGAGTTCGGGGGCTACTTTATCGCCATCGCGATTCTGTTCTTCGCCTTCACCTCCATTGTCGCCAATTACACCTACGCCGAGAACGCTTTGATCTACCTGCGCGGCGGCAACACTCTGGGCTTGACCCTGTTGCGGCTCGCTGCGCTGGGCATGGTGATCTGGGGTGGCTACGAAGCGGTGGTCACGGTATTCAATGCGGCGGACGCATCCATGGGGCTGATGGCCACCATCAACCTGATTGCTATCGTTCTGTTGTCCGGCACGGTTGTGAAGCTGACCAAAGATTACCTGGCTCAGCGCAAGGAAGGCCTGGTGCCGCACTTCAAGTCCAAGGACTATCCTGAGCTGCACGAAAAAATCGACAGCAATATCTGGCATTGATGTCAGAGCGAGGCCGCAACTACTCGGTTGCGGCCCGTTTCCTTGGCCTGGTACAGAGCCTGGTCGGCGGCCCGGAACAGCTCGTCGAACTCCGGACAATTCTCCCGCCAGCAAGCAATGCCTGCTGAAATGGTCAGGCTCCCCAGGTTTTCACCCCGATGTTCCACTGGCTCGGCTGAGATGGCCGCCCGCAGTTGCTCGGCCCTTTGCCGGGCCTCATCAAGGGACGCCCCGGGCATCAGCACCGAAAACTCCTCACCACCATAACGGCAAACGGTATCACTGCCGCGAAAACAGGTAGCGAGCACGTCACCGACCATTCTCAGCGCCTGATCACCGGCCTCGTGGCCATGACAGTCGTTGAAAAGTTTGAAGTGATCAATATCGAAAATCAGCAGGCATAGCGGCCGATCAGAACGAGCCGAGACTTCCCGCTCATGGCGAAAGAGCTCATCAAAGTAGCGACGATTTTTCAGTCCGGTCAGGCTGTCCTCATAGGAGAATCGTTGCAATTCAGCCCTCAAGGCCAGCCCAGACAGGGTAATGCCAATTTTCTCAACCGACTGGTATACCCAGGAAATCACCCTTGCGATGCCATAGTCTTTCACCACTGGCGGCAGGTCCGGGCGCTCCAGCATCAACACCCCTTCAGGCCGATTGCCGGAGCGGGCAGACTCTATCCGCAGGAAAAAGCACATCTGAGCCGGTAAATCGTAACTGCGTACCGGGAGTACGGTTTCGGTCAGGACGGACAGGTTCGCCCCCAGTGACGCCGGGAACACATCCTCCGGGGTACCGCCCCAGTGAACCACTCGGTCGTACTGCCCATCGATGCCTCTTCGATAGAAACAACCGGTCATGGGCAGGTAGAGCTCCGGCATGGCTCTTAACAGGGGCTCGAACGCTTCCTCAATGCCGGCGCAATCCTGCAGAGCCGCAATCACATCCGCCAGTTTCTGGCTTTTCTTGCTTTCCAGTGCCAACAAGCGGGCCCTGGCGACTTCTCTTTCTGCCAGCGACTCAGCGCGGGCGGTGCGCTCCCGAACCTTCTGTTCCAGCCGGACGTTCAGTTGCTGGAGCTCTTTCTGGGTCTTGCCGTAGTGCCAGACCGAAATACTGACCACCGCCAGCGAGAAACCCAGCGCTCCCCAGCTCACCGGCACCCGGCCCCAGGGCAGGAACCCGTGAGCAACGGCCATATCAACAATCAGCAGCACCGCCAGCCCACCACAAGCCACCACCAGCACCTGCTGCTCCCCGAACAGCACACGAAAGCGTGGCAACACAGCGCCAGCCATCACCACCAGCGAGACCAGAAGCAACACATCAAACACCGGGAAGGTCGAAGAAAGGTCGACCGCGCCGACCAACGCCAGGGCCAGGGCGCTCACCGCCAATCCAAGATGAATCCACACCAGCCAGCTGATCAGCACCGGACGTGCAGCGCCTAGCCATTGCCGCAACAACAAGGCCAACGCCATAGGAATCAGGTAGTAAGAGCCGGCCGCGAGGTAGTCCCACAACAAAGGTTTGTAAGCAATCAACAAGCTCGCCTGGCTCTCAGCCAACAGCATCACCGAGGTCAGGAATGAAAACAGAGCAATGCTGGCGAAACTGCGCTGGCCCCTTTGGATTACGGCGAACACCAGAGCCAGAAAAGCTATCAGAGCCGACAATGCCGAGACTACCAGTTCCTCAGCAGCTCCCCCGAGGAGGTATACCGTCAGATCGGCATGATCGGTAATCCCGACCTCCCCCCATAACCCTATGTCGGTGTAATTCGAGAATATCCGGAAATAGAGCGTCTCTCCCTGATAATCCTCGGGTAGCCGTATTTCATGCCAGGGCCATCCCTCAAAACGGCCCCTTCCCTCCTGGTCAAAGGTGCCATATTGATAGAGCAATTCACCCCGAAACCAGGCCTGTACAATGATGTCGACGCTGTAGATATAAAGGACGGGCTGGTACCAGCTACCTTCAGGCAATTGCACTCTGAACCAGGCATGCTCACGACCGTCGCGGCCAGGAGGGTTCGAAGGAAAACCAATGTCATGCCAGTGTTCCGGGGAGTCTTCCAGGATCCACAATGGCGTGCCATCTGACTGAAACGGGGAATCTCCCCAGCGATACTGCCATCCCTCGTCCACCGGCTGCATCGCAGCCAATCCCGGCTGGGACAGAAAGACCCCGAGGGCGATGATCACCAGCAGAAATCTGATGCGACAAGTGGACGCGTGCAAAGCAGAACCCGCTTTCAGGAGTGATCGTTCCAGTATAATCCGTAAACGCCAGATACAGAACTTTCTCAACTTTTTTGTCGGAGGGTAAACAGCGCAAGCAACGCAGACACCAGCATCAGAAACAGCGCCACCGCGTTCAACACCGGCGTTGAGCCTTCCCGCAGACGATTGAACAGGGCCACGGTGAGCGGGGTATCACTACCGGTGAGCATGACCGTGGTATTGAAGTTCTCGAAGGACATCAAAAACGCCATCGCCGCGGCCCCGAGGATGGAGGGAAGCAGCCACGGCAGAGTAACCGTGAACCAGGCCACAAGCGGCGTGGCACCCAGATTCAGGGCAGCCTCTTCCAGCTGTCGGTCGAATTTGCGCAGCCGTGCGGCAATCACCAGAGTAGCCAGAGTGGTAATGAAGGTAACCTGCCCCATCACCACCAGTGTCAGCCCCGGCCGGAACAGGTCCAGCTCGATACCCCACAAGCGGGAGACATCGTTGGCCATGCCACTGTAGAACACCAGAATGGATACCCCGAGAATCACGCCCGGAATCACCAGCGGCAGCAGCATCAACAGATACAGCAGCTCCTTGCCGCGAAACTCCACCCGCTCGAACAATACTGCATTCACGCAGCCAAGCCCCACACTGACCAGCGTCACCCAGAACGCAATTTTGGTACTGACCCAGAGTGCACTGAGCAATCCGTCGTCGTGAAACAGCCCGGTACGCCCGTCGGTGCCGTCGGCCAGATACCAGTCCAGGGTAAAACCCTGCCACGGTAATGACGGGAACGGCGAGTCGTTGAATGCGAACACGGCCGTCACCAGCAAAGGCAACGCAAGATACAGGAAAAAGGCCAACAGATAGCTCAGGTAAAGGGCATCAAACAACCGGGACCGAGGTACAGAACGGATCATGACATCACCCCATAACCTTGCGCAGGGATTGCCCGGTCAGCTTCAGGCCCAGCCAGACCAGCAGCGACGACAATACCAGTAGCAAGACCCCCAAAGCCGCCCCCTGCTCCCAGTTAAACCGGGTGATGAACTGGGTGAAAATCTGCTGAGTAAACCAGGCACTGTCTTTGCCCCCCATCAGAATCGGCGTGAGGTAACTGCCCAGGGTGAGCATGAACACCACAATACAGCCGGAGACAATGCCCGGCATGGCCCAGGGAATCACTACCTCCCGCAGCACGGTACCGTGGCCGCCACCCAGATCGTAGCCGGCCTCGACCAGGTTCTCGTCCATGCCGTCGAGCGTGGTCACCAGCGGCACCACCATAAACAGCAGGCCGTTGTAGACCAGGCCGATGATCACCGCGACATCGTTGTAGAGCATCTCCACCGGGCCATCCACCCAGCCCAGCGCCTGCAGCCAGGAACTGAACAGGCCGCTCTCCCGCAACAGGATCATCCAGCCGTAGGTACGCACCAACTCGCTGGCCCAGAACGGGATCAGGCAAGCCAGGAACAGAATACCCTTGCTCCTCCCACGGGCCAGGCGGGCAATGTACCAGGCAATGGGAAAGGCAATCAGCAGGGTGAGGAAGGTGGTGAACAGGGACATGAGCCCGGTACGCACGAAGGTACGCCAGTAGTAGGATTCACTGAAGAAATTCTGGTACTGCTCCAGCCCCCAGGCCAGGGTATCCCAGCTTTCCCGTACCTGGAACGACACCCGCAACATCTGTAGATGGGGCACCAGCACCAATAGCACTATCCAGAGCAGGAAAGGCGCCAATAACAGCCACAGCGAGAAACGGCTAACCGAGCTATTCACTGGTGCGCAGCTCCAAATACCCGGGCCAGGTCCGGATCCCACGACAGCTCAAGGTGGCCGTCCTGCGTCAGCGCCGGCGCCGAGCCGTCCTGGGGGAGTCGTGCAAATAGTGCCTGGCCATTGCTTTCGACTTCAACCCGGCTGTTGGCGCCATCAAACAGCGTGGTCCGGACTCGGGTCTGCAGTGAGGAGGAACCCGCGACCGCAGCCGTTTGCGAAAACGACAATGATTCCGGCCGAATGTACAATTCTGCCTGGGCACCAGGTGCCAGGCCCGCCGATGCAGACCGACCGCGTACCACCGCACCATCGCTCAGACGAACAGCCGCCACATCATCGGCCACGGACACCACCGTCCCCGCCAGGCGATTGTTGTCGCCGACAAACCCCGCGACAAACGGCGTTGCCGGATGCCGGTAAAGCTCCTCCGGCGGCGCCACCTGCTCGAAGCGGCCATTTTTCATCACCGCCACCTGATCCGACATCACCATGGCTTCGGACTGGTCATGGGTGATGTACACAAAGGTGGTGCCAAATTGCTTTTGCAGGTGTTTGAGCTCGACCTTCATCTGCTCCCGAAGTTTCAGATCCAGGGCACCGAGAGGCTCATCCAGCAACAACAAGGTGGGTTCGAGCACCAGGCAGCGGGCCAGGGCCACGCGCTGGCGCTGGCCACCCGACAATTCCTGGGGATTGCGATTCTCCAGTTCCGGCAGCCCCACCTGTTCCAGCACCCGTGCAATCCGCTTGCGGCGCTCGGCCGCGGGCACCTTCTTGCGTTTCAGGCCATAGCCAATGTTGTCACCGACGGACATGGTGGGGAACAGCGCCAGGTGCTGGAACACCATGTTCACCGGGCGCTTGTTAGGCGGCACCTCATTCATGCGCTGGCCGCGAATGAAGATATCTCCTTCATCCGGCTTGTCGAAGCCTGCCAGCAGCCGCAGCAGGGTGGTCTTGCCACACCCCGACGGCCCCAGAATGGAAAAAAAGGTGCCCGCAGGAACATCCAGCGACACATGGTCCACCGCCGCGTTATTACCAAAGCGGCGGACCAGTCCGCTGCAGGACAGGTCAGACTCTGTTGCCATAAGGATCAGTTCGCCGCCTGGACGCGATCCAGCACCTGCCCTTCCATGGCTTCCAGCCCCGGTGGTACCGGCGGATACCATTTGATGTTGTTGATGGCTTCTTCATCGAAGCTCAGGCGATAGGCGTCCCGCAGCTCAGCGTTCACAAACTCATCGGCCCCTTTGGAGGCCGTGAAGTTGCCGGAGGCATTGGTGATTTTGGCCGCAATTTCCGGCTGCATCACAAAGTTGATCCACTTGTAGGCGGCCTCTTCGTTCTCGCTGCGGCGCGGGATAGCAAAGGTATCAATCCAGCCCAGGGCTCCGGATTCCGGCGCCACAAAGCGGATGTCCGGGTTCTCCGCATTCAGCTTCCAGCCGCCGGCATCCCAGGCCATGGCAGCGGTCACTTCTCCGGTACGAAGCAGCGACAGCAGTTGGTCGCCACCGGTCCAGTAGGTTTTCACGTTGTCTTTGCAGTCGATCAGTTTGTCTTCCACTTTCGCCAGGATGGACTGGTACTCGTCCCGGTCTTCATAGGCCGCAAATGGATCCATGCCCATGGCGAAGGCAAAGCCGATCAGCGTCGGCCGCTTCAGGCGGTAACTCACTTTGCCAGCCACTGCCGGGTCACACAGGTCGGTGTAATCGGTAACGGTGTCCGCGACGGAACTGTGCACAATCAGGCCACTGGTACCCCAGACCGAGGGCACACCGTAAGATTGACCATCCAGAGCCGTCGACTCCTGAGTCGCCTTCACCATCGACGCCTGCAACTGGCCGGTATTGATGCGGCTGTAATCAATGGGCTTGTAGATGTTGAACTGGCGCTGTACACCCACGATGCGATCCTGGCTCGGCTGGGCCAGATCAAAACCGGCGCCACCGGTGGCCCGAAGCTTGGAGATCATGTCCTCGTTGTTGGACAAGGTGATCTTTACATCAATTCCGGTTTCTTCCTCGAACTGGGCGACCACCTCATCCGGGGCGTAGCCACCCCAGGTAATCAGGCGAAGTTCTTCCGCCAGCAGGTTGCCGGAAGCTGTGGTTGCGGCCAGCAGGGTGGCCAGTGCTGATATCCGTGTCTTGCGCAGTGCCATGGTCGTTCATTCCCCTGAAACGGTGTTATGCGAACTCGCTAAGGTTTTGTTATCAGGAAGTTATAGACCATGTATTTCAGTTTTGTGAAACCTGGACAATAAAAAACGGAGGCCGAAGCCTCCGTTTTTCAGGTTCATGATGCTCTTCCGGTTACTGACCGGACTTCAACATTTCCCAGTATTTGGCATACACCTGCAGCGCCTCGTCGCCAATGTCGGTCTGGAACTCGGCATTGATCATGTCGGTGGCGTTGGGGTAGCTGGCCCGGTCGTTCGCAACGGCGTCATCCAGCAGATCCCGGGCCGCCAGGTTGGGCGTGGCGTAGCCGATCTCTTCGCTGATCAGGGCCGAGATTTCCGGCTGCAGCACAAAGCTGATGAACTGGTGAGCGGCTTCCGGGTTCTTGGCGTTCTTGGGAATCACGAAGCTGTCCAGCCAGGCGATGATGCCTTCTTCCGGATACACGTATTCCAGGGAATCCAGAGTATCGCGGCCCATGACGGCTTCGCCGTTCCAGATCATACCCACGTCGGTTTCACCTTCCAGGTACGGCATGCGAGGGGCATCCGAGTTAAAGGTACGCACCGACGGCATCAGCTCGGTCAGCTTCTCGTAGGCTTCCTCGATTTCCTGAGGGTCAGTACTGTTACCGGAATAACCCAGTACCCGCAGGCCCACATGGAAGACTTCACGCATGTCGTTGGTCAGCATGACCCGGCCTTCGAAACGCTCATCCCACAGATCGGCCCAGGCGGTAACCTCGCCTTCCACATCCGCGGTATCCACGGCCAGGCCGGTGGTGCCCCACAGGTAGGGCACGCTGTACTGGTTTTCCGGATCGATATCCAGGTTCACCAGTTCCGGATCCAGGTTGTCGAAACCTTCAATCTTGCTGCGATCGATGGGCATTAGCAGGTCTTCCTGCCGCATCTTGCTCACGTAGTAGGTGGAGGGCACGGCCAGGTCGTAGGCGGCGCTCTCATCCAGCAGTTTCAGCCGGGCATACATGGCTTCGTTGCTGTCGTAGGTGGTGTAGACCACCTGGATACCGGTTTCCTCAGTAAAGCGATCCAGAACTTCCTGGGGCATGTACTCAGACCAGTTGTACAGGTTCAGAACCTTGGGCTCCTCAGAACCACTGCAGCCAGTCAGGCCCACCGCCAGCAGGCCGGCCAGTGCCAGTTTCTTCATCGTTTGCTCCTTAACAGTATCCATTGAGACAAGATCAACATGACCAGTGAGAATACCAGTAGCAGGGTGCCAAGGGCATTCACTTCGGGCTTCAGGCCCACCCGCACCATCGAATAGATGCGCAATGGCAGAATTTCATAACTCGGGCCACTGACAAACGTACTGACCACCACGTCGTCCAGTGACAGTGTAAACCCCAGCAGCCAGCCCGCCAGCAGGGCCGGCATGATCACCGGAATCAGTACCGTGCGGGTCATGGTGAAATCGTTGGCGCCCAGATCCCGGGCCGCCTCCGGCAGGCGTTCGTCAAACCCGCTGAGCCGGGCCATCACGGTGATGACCACAAACGGCAGGCAGAAGGTAACGTGGGCCAGCAACAGGGATACATAACCCAGCTGCAGCCCCACCAGCAGAAACAGCGCCAGCAGCGAAATCGCCAGGACAATTTCCGGCGACATCATCACCACAAACAGCATGCCATTGAGTACTTTCTTGCCCCGGAACCGGTATCGGTGCAGTGCCAGTGCGGTGAGCGCGCCGATCAACGTCGACACAGTGGCCGCGGAGAGCGCCAGCCAGAGGGAATTCCACATGGCCTGCACCATGGCCCGGTTGTTCAACAGGGCTTCGTACCAGCGCAGGCTCAGGCCACCCCATTCGTAACCGGTGCGGGAATCGTTGAAGGAGAACACCACGAGTACCACGATAGGCACGTACAGCAGCAGATACACCAGCGTCAGGTAGGTGCGGGGCAGCCAGCGATTCATACACCGTCCTCCCCGATCCGCCGTTTACTCAGGCGGTGGGCGAACATCAGGAACGCCATGGCCAGGGTCAGCAGGATGCTGGCAGCGGCACCAAAGGGCCAGTTGCGGGCATCCAGAAACTGGTTCTTGATGACGTTACCCACCAGCAGGTTGCGGGAACCGCCCAGAATATCAGGCACAAAAAACAACCCCATGGCCGGCAACAGCACCAGCATGATGCCCGCCAGCACCCCCGGCAGGGTCAGCGGCACGATCACATGGATAAACGTGGACAGGCGCCCCGCGCCCAGATCGTGCGACGCCCTCAGGTAGTCTTCCCGCAGGTCTTCAAACACGGAGTAGAGCGGCAGGATCATGAACGGCAACAACAGATACACCAGCCCGATAATCACCGCCCCCTCGGTATACAGCAGTTGCATGGGCTCATCGATCACACCAAGCGACATCAAACCATTGTTGAGCAGGCCGTTGGTGGCCAGGATCAACTTCAGGGCGTAGGTTCGAACCAGGGAATTGGTCCAGAACGGCACGATAAGCAGGAAGATCAGCAGCACCTGATTGCGTTTGCCGACCTTGGACAACGCCCACGCAAACGGGTAGCCGATCAACAGACACACCAGCGTCGTCATGGCCGCCATGTACAGGGAGTGCAGGAACACTTCCAGGTACAGCGGATCGAGCAGTTGCCGATAGGCATCCAGGGTCAGCGGCAGCGAAATAAAGGAGCCCGGGTCCCGGGTCATTACACTGGCACCGACCACCAACAGGTTGGGGGTCAGCACCAGAAACAGCAACCAGCCCCAGACCAGCACCAGCACCGCCGCACGGAACGGCTGCTGTGTCAGGCTACGCATCGGTGCCTTCTTCCTCTGGCAGAGCTTCCGGCTCAGTGGGTAACAGCCATTCCCAGCCATCAACCCAGCTCACTTTGACCGGCTCGCCAAGGCGATAGTCGAAGGTAGGGTCGTCTTCGTCGAAGAATTCCGACGCCAGCACCTCGGTGCCATCCTCAAGATGAATCACCGAATCCAGGGTACTGCCCTTGTAGTTACGTTCAACGATCTTGCCAGCCACACCATCCTCATCGTCCGGCGCCAGTACACGGATATCCTCGGGGCGCAACAGCACATGCAGGGACTGGCCACCGGAGACCGGGAAATCCGGCTTGCGGAAGGTACGCTTCAGGCCGAACACATCCACGGTGATAGTGTCGTCGCCGTTGGCTTTGTCCACCCGGCCCGGGAAGAAATTGGTTTCACCGACAAAGCGGGCGGTAAACAGGTTAGCCGGGCGCTCGTAGACTTCCCGCGGCGTCCCCAGTTGCTGGATCAGGCCGTCTTTCAACACCACCACCCGGTCGGACATGGACAGGGCTTCTTCCTGATCATGGGTGACAAACACAAAGGTGATACCCAGCTCCCGCTGCAGGCGTTTCAGTTCCACCTGCATGGTGCGCCGCAGTTTGTAATCCAGGGCGGACAACGGCTCATCCAGCAACAGCACCTTCGGGCGCTTGACCACTGCACGGGCAATGGCCACCCGTTGCTGCTGGCCGCCGGACAACTGATGCGGCTTGCGCCGGGCGAAGTCCTCGAGCTGGACCATGGCCAGGGCATCCTCGACCCGCTCCCGGATTTCCTGCTTCGGCCGCTTTTCCATTTTCAGGCCATAGGCCACGTTGTCGAAGACCGACATATGAGGAAACAGCGCGTAGTTCTGGAATACCGTGTTCAGCGGGCGGTGCTCCGGCGGGGTGTGAGTCAGGTCCTGATCGCCCAGCGCGATGGTGCCGTCATCCGGATGCTCGAAACCCGCCATCATCCGCAACAAGGTGGTCTTGCCGCAACCGGAGGGCCCCAGGAGGGTAATGAACTCGCCGTCAAAAATGTCCAGATCCAGTGAATCCAGCACTTTTTTGCCGTCGAACTGTTTGGTGAGATTGCTCAGAGATAGCAGTGTCTGTTTCATCGGCCCTGCCCAAAGTTTGAGCGGCGTATTTTTCCAGAAACAGACGCAAACAAAAAGGGGCGTGCGGATATTCCCTGACCACGCCCCTCCTGTTTTCCAGCCCTGTCAGGCCCGATTGTCACGCAGCGGTTTTACTGCTCCGCGACACTGTTCAGATACGCCTTGTCCGAAATGTTAGTCCAGGGGCGCACCTGCTTGAGGTATTCACGCTGTGAGGTGATGATTTCGTTCGCCAGTTCGTCTTTCTCGGCAAATTCATCCAACAGGCGATTGGTGGTTTCTCGAAGGGCGGTAATAACCTCCGGTGGAAACACCTTGTGAGTCACATCCGGGTATTCCTGCTTCATCTTCTCCCAGGCCACACCGCTTTCGTGGGTGCTCTGGATATACATGTCATACGCTGCAGTACGCATGGAGACCCGCAGGATAGCCTGCAGATCAGCCGGCAGCTTGTCCCAGGTTTTCTTGTTGATCAGGAACTGCACTTCGGCATTGGGCTCCTGCCAGCCGGAGTAGTAATACTTGGCAATCTGGTGAAAGCCCATCTGCAGATCCAGCGCCGGGCCAACCCATTCAACGGCATCGATGGTGTTGCGCTCAAGCGCGGTATACAGCTCGCCCGGCGGCAGGTTGGTGACCGCCACGCCCACTTCCGACATAACCTCGCCGGCAAAGCCGGGGGTGCGCATTTTCAGGCCTTTCAGGTCCTCCAGAGACTTGATCTCTTTCCGGAACCAGCCACCCATCTGATTGGCCGTGTTGCCACCCGGGAAGGACAGCAGCCCGAAGGGTTCATATACCTTCTGCATCAACTCCATGCCGTCGTCGTGGTAGAACCAGGCATACATCTCCGGCGCAATCATGCCGAAGGGTATGGTGGTGAAGTACATGGCGTTGGGAATGGTGCCCTTGTAGTAATAAGAGGCGGTGTGGCCCATGTCGTACTGGCCGTTACGGACCAGATCGAAAATACCGAAAGGGGCCTTGTGCTTGTTGGAGGAATCAATCCGGATCTTCAGCCGACCGCCGGACATTTCCTCAGCCATGGCCGCCATGTTTCGGGGCGCATCCCCCAGCAGGCCGGAATTTGGCCCCCAGGTTTCCGCGAGACGCAGGGTAAAGGTTTCTTCAGAGACCGCGAAAGGGCTGGCCAGCAGGCCAAGAGTGCTGACCGCCGCCAGCAGGGTTTTACGCAGGGACATAGTGTTGGCTTCCATTGTTATCAGTTTTTGATTCAAATATGCCTGAATGATCCATCATAACGACGAAAGCCGACCGCGCCAATGTGGCGGGCCGGCTTTCTTATGAGGGTAATCAGACCTTGAACTGGCCAACCAGCTCGCGCAGATTCTCTCCCAACCGGGCCAGTTCGTGGCTGGCCTCATTGGTCTGGGTCACGCCGGTGTCGCTGCGCTGGGCCGCGTCGACAATCCGCACCACGTTCTGGTTGATCTCTTCCGCCACCTGGCTCTGCTGTTCAGCGGCGGTCGCAATCTGAGTCACCTGATCGTGGATCTGGGTCACTGACGTCACGATGGTGTTCAGTGCACTGGTGGCATGATTGATGCGTTCAACCGTCGCCTCCGAGCTCTTGCGGGAGTTGTTCATACGTTCCACCGAAGCCTTGGACTCCGCCACAAAGCCATCAATCATTTCCCGGATCTGATCAGCCGATTCCGCTGACCGCTTGGCCAGCTGGCGCACTTCGTCGGCAACCACCGAGAAACCGCGACCGTGCTCGCCGGCCCGGGCTGCCTCAATGGCAGCGTTCAGGGCCAGCAGGTTGGTCTGCTCAGTAACCGCGTGAATCACATCCAGCACCTGCTGAATATCGTTCGACTTCTCGGCCAGGGCATTGATGCTGCGAGCGGTGTCTTCCATTTCCTGGGACAGCTGATTGACCGCCCCCTGAGCGCTATTAATGGTCTCGCCACCCTCTTTGGCCATGCGGTCCGCATCGGAAGCTGCGCCTTCCACCTCATTGGCATTGCCGGAGATTTGCTGAATCGTTGCCGCCATTTCGTTGATGGCCGAAGCAATCTGGTCGGTTTCCGAACCCTGCTCCTGAACCGACTGGCGGGTTTCATTCGCCACCCGGCTGAGTTCTTCAGCCGCCGAAGCCACCTGGTCGGTGGTAGAGCCGACCTCACGGATGGTGTCCTGAATCTTGATGACGAAGTGGTTGAAGCGGCGGCCCAGAACGGCCAGCTCATCTTTACCATCTTCCGGCAGGCGCTGGCGCAGGTCGCCCTCACCGTCGGCAATCTCCCGCATCATGTCGCTGACCTTGTTCAGCGGCGCAGTCACGGTGCGGCCAATGACCAACCCGATTACCAACGAAATCACCACCACCACAATGGTCAGCAGTAAAATGAAGCCCATAGCAGACGTCATGGTTGCATCGATTTCTTGCCGGGCAGCGGCCACCGCTCTCTGAACATCGGTTACATACACGCCGGAACCTATCATCCAGTCCCAGCCCGGAATGATAGTGGAGTAGGAGACTTTCGGTTCCACCTGGCCGGTAGCAGGGTTGGTCCACTCATAAGGCATGAAGCCATCGTCACCTGTCGCGTCAAACAACCCGCGAACCAGCTTTTGGGTGTTCGGATTGGTAGTCGGGCCTTCCTTGGAGGGGTCCGGTGCATAGGCGAGATTGAACAGACTGCGATCGTAGGCGAAGACATAGTTGTTCTGACCGAACTTGATTGACCGCAACCGCTCTCGCGCCTCTTCCTGCGCCTCCTGCTCCGAAAAACCGGGAGTGGACTTGGCCTCAAGCACCACGGATTTCGCGGTTTCAACCAGATTTTTCAAACCTTCCTTGCGCGCTTCCAACAGTTCCTGCTCGAGGCGTTGCAACTCTGCCTCTCCATTGGCCCGGATCTGGTTCGCCGTAATCCATGCAACTGTTCCAGCCGTAATCAGTACAGGCACCAATACACCAATCAGAAGCCGTGTTCTGATGGTCAGGTTGCTCATGAAGGTCATGGTCTTCGCTCCGGGGTCATTTCTTGTAATCCTTTGATTATGCACAAACGCAACCCGCACTCCGTTGCAGTTTGTTAAAAGCTGTATACCAAACGCAGGTCAGGAACAGGTTTTTATGTAAACAAGCCCGTCATATCAGTGTCATACGTCTAAATACGTATCGGCCGTCATGTAAACGACTTGAGGCTGTGTCAGACTAAGGTCTGAACATTCAGCTCATGAGCAAGCATGCATGAAACGGCTTTTTCTTATCCGCCACGCCAAATCGAGCTGGAACGACGACAGCCTCTGCGACCAGGAACGCCCACTGAATGACAGAGGCCAAAGCCAGCTTGCGCCGCTCGCGCGGGCAATGAAATGCCTGGGCGCGCTGTCCGGTGCCATTTATGCAAGCCCCGCTGTGCGAGCCCAGCAAACGCTGGCAGGTGCACTCAGCGTCAACGACCAGCCGGCCCATGTCCGCACCGAAAACGAGCTTTACACCTTCGACTTCCGGCGTCTATTACGCTGGCTGCAGAATCTGGATAACGCTCAGAACCGCATCACCCTCATCGGCCACAACCCGGCATTACTCGAACTGGCCGCCTTTCTGGTACCCCAGGCTCCGTTCGAATTGCCAACCGCCAGTATCCTGGAGATCCGGCTGCCGGTAAGGCACTGGAAGAAAGTGGACAAAAACAAGGGTGCACTGGAAACCTTCCTGACGCCTCGTGATTTCAGTTACAACGAATTCCGGCGCAAGAACCGAAAAGCCAGTCCCGACGCCACTGATCTGGACCAGAACACGCTCCCGGAGGTTTTACAGCAGCTGAACAACCAGTTGGAACTTCTGACCCCTGGGGTGATGCTGGGGCTGGATGACGAATTCCTGCACCAATACCGCATTGCCCTTCGCCGCAGTCGGGCCATTGCCGAACCCCTGGCCGAGATTACCGGCGATCGCCAACTACAGGAGCATATCCGAGAACTGAAGCGACATGCCCGGGCCACCAGCGCCCTGCGGGATCTGCACGTATTTCTTCAGGATATCCCCGAGCTGTGCCACGACAACCCACAACTCTGCACCACGCTGACCGACTGGGCGCGGCTCAGGGCATCTAAAGCACAGCGCAAACTGGCCAAACGCCTTGGCCAGAAACGCTACCAGCAAAGCCTGTCGCGCTGGCAAGACTATATTGAGTCCAAATCTTTTCATAAGCTGGCTGCAAACCTGCGGAAAAAAGACATCCAGGCCGCGACAAACCGCCGCCTGAAGCAGTTCAACCGAAAAACCGCAGAACTGCTGCACACCGCTCCGGATGAAGCCCTGCACCAGCTGCGCAAGAACCTCAAGCGTATCCGCTATCTTCTGGAACTGGATGCCCGGTACAGCAAGCCATTCCGGAAAGAGCTACGCCAGCGACAGGATCTGTACGGCCGTTTCCAGGATCTGCATGTCCAGATCGAGCTGACCCGACGATTCCTCGCCGACCATCCGGAGTGCGACGGGGTGTCACTGACTGGCAAACTTGAGCAAGAGAAAGCCAATACCCGCAGGCAAATACTGGCTATGGGTGGACTGAACGTCTGAGGCCTCAAGAAGAAGGTTCGGGCCGAGCTTGGCCACCCGGACCTGTTCCGGATTCAGGCCCAGGTCTTCCAGGGTCTCATGGATGTCGTCCAGTGCATCGTCTTTCGGTGCCGCCAGCAACAGCTCCCGAACTGACTCCAGAACCATCTTCACCGGCACCGTCATAAAGTAGACCGAAATCACCAGCATCATTACCGGGTCGGCATACACGGCCAGCTCCGCCCAATGACTGCGTTCCAGCAGCCAGGCCGCGCCAAAACCAATCATTACGGCAGCGCTTAGGGCACTGTCCATCAGCCACTGGCGCTGTTCCGCCTGCACCAGCCCCGAACCATTGCGCAGACTTGACCACCGTAGATACGCCCAGACCGCCAGACACCCCACCACGTTCACCGCACCAAAGATCATTGCCATGTCCGCCGCCACGGCACGGCCGCCCTGAAGCAGCGACACCACCGCCGATACCAGCGACAAGATACACACCACTGCAATCACCAGACCTTTCACGGCGATCACTAGCGGCTCCACGGCCCCCATCCCGAATGGGTAATCGTCATTGGCCGGCCGGCGAACCAGGCGGGCGGCATAGAGTGACAGGAGCGACAACCCGAGGCTGATCAGGGAATAGGCACCATCGAAGATAATAACCAGGGAATCGACCCAAAGACCCCAGGTAATACCGGCGAGCGCAAACAGGCCCGCGCCCACCGCTGATAATGTCAGCGCCAGGTTTTCCCGCGCCAGAGAAGTAAACATTTTGACCTCCTGAGAATTGCTGCCATATTAGCGGCATCATTCAACAGGTGTGAGTCGCTGAGCGACGGAAAATCCGTCGCAAAGAGCAAACCATGAAAACGTCACAGATCAAGACCTTCCTCTCGGTTGTGCGCAACGGCAGCGTGGCCGCGGCGGCCCGGGAACTGAACCGCAGCCGCACCACCGTCAGTACCGTGCTGGCGTCCCTGGAGGATGAACTGGGGGTGGAGCTGTTTGAACGCAGCGGCAATCAACTGCACCTGACGGCCATCGGCCAGTCCATCCTGACCGACTGCCGGCGATTCGACCAGGTTGCCAGCCAGATCAGGGCTCGCTGCCAGCACCACCTGAGTGGTGCCGAATCGGTCCTGCGCATTGCCCGGGACGATGCCATTCCGGAAGATATCTGGCGGGACATTCTGCGCCGGCTGAAACAACGCTTCCCCCAGACCAGCCTGTCGGTTTACCTTGCCTCGCCCCGGGAACTGGCGCCGCTGGTTCGCAACCAGTCCGTGGATGTGGCCTATGGCCTGATGCCGGAATTGCTGAACGAAGGTTATCAATGGTTTCGGGAACTGGCTGATGTGCGCATGCTCACCGTGGCAGCGCCGGATCACCCCCTGAGTCAGCTGAAACGGGTCACTCAGGACGACCTGGTCAGCCACACGGAAATCACCCTGGCCTACATGCTCGACGCCCAACTGGTGGCCGAATCCCCGGAAACCGCCAACTACCTCGCCTTTACCCAATACGAACTGATGCGGGATGCGGTGATCGATGGCGCTGGCTGGGCGGATTTACCCTTACCCCTGATTGCTGAGGCATTGCGCAAGGAACAGCTGAAAACCATCCACCACCGCAGCGCCCGCTGGTGGAAAGTGTTCAGTGCGCTGGAGTCAGAGCAGGCGCAAGGAGGCGCCGTGGTGGGCTGGCTCGCCAACGAACTGGAAGCCTATCTGGAAACCCTGGCCTGACCGGGAGACTGAGGTCCTTCCGGACTCTCCGGACGGACATCCGCAGGCGCATGGTCATCACATTTCCGGCAATCCAGCTTAACCCCCAACATGGATTGCCGGCCTTCCACCGTGACAACCCAGGGCGGATCATGGCGCACGTGCTGGTTATGGCCACACGCCAGCTGCGCTACCCAGTGGTTTTCCCCGTCTTTGTGATAGCCGCTGATGGGTTGTTTCATGCCGAAGCCTCTCTGTTCGATCGGCCCACCCAGGCCGACCACGAGTATATTGCCAACGCCACCCAGATCATCACAAAGCTCACCAGTTTGGCGGTGCTAAGCGGCTCATGGAAGATATACAGCGCGATCAGAAACTGGATCGTGGGGTTGATGTACATAAGAAAGCCCACGGTAGACAGCTTCAAACGGCGCGCAGCCCCGGCAAAAGCCAGCAGCGGGATGGCGGTCACCGCGCCACTGGAGGCCAGTAACAATGCGCTGTAGGTGCTGTCCGAAAAGTGCGACAGCCCCTGCGACGACAGCCAGGCCAGGGTCAGCAAGCCCAACGGCAGCAATAACAGCGTTTCAACAAACAGACCGGAAAGGCCATCAAGTTCGACTTTCTTGCGCATCAGGCCATAGGTGCCGAAGCTGAACGCCAGTACCAGCGTAATCCACGGCAACTCGCCCAGCAGCAACAGCTGATAGAGAATCGCAACCGCCGCCAGCCCCACCGCCGCGGCCTGCAGCCGGGAAATACGCTCACCCAGGATCAGCAGCCCCATGGCCACATTTACCAACGGCGTCAGGAAATAGCCCAGACTGGCCTGCAACACATGGCGTGTTTCCACGGCATAAATATAGATACCCCAGTTCAGGGCAATAAACACGGCACAACCCAGCACATACCCCAGCCGGCGCGGCTGTCGCAGTGCCGCCACCACCGGCGGCCAGCGCTTGAGTATCGAGATGACCACGGCCAGAAACAGGCAGGACCAGATCACCCGATGGATCAGCACCTCCCAGGAAGGGATCCCCTTGAACAGGGCAAAATACAGGGGAAAGCTTCCCCAAAGGGTGTAGGCGCCTAACCCGTAAACCACGCCTTTGGTGGTGTCATTCAGCGGTTTCATAGCTTCCTCATTGTCAGGCCCGTCAATCTAGCACAAACCCGCTGGGCAAAGGCTCATGCCTTAGTCACAGACAACCTATAGGTGACTCGCCCGTGGTAAATGCCGTAACCTGAAAAGACACACCCACGCTCAAAGGGAACTGCCATGAAGACTGCCCACGACCTTGTTGCCGAAGCCAAAAAAGAGATTCAGGAGGTGCCGCTGGCCAACGCCGAGGCGGCCATTAAAAATGCCGATTTGCTGCTGGATGTGCGGGACGCCGATGAATACCGCTCCAGCCATATTCCGGGCGCCGTGAATATTTCCCGGGGCATGCTCGAATTCAAGTTCACCAACGACCCCGCGCTGGAGAACCGGCAGATGAAAATTGTGCTCTACTGCAAAACCTCCGGCCGTGCAGCACTCAGCGCCAAAGCGCTGAAAGAGATGGGCTATATGAACGTACAATCCATTGAAGGCGGCTTTGACGCCTGGCTGGAAGCGGGTAAAGAGGTCGCTCAGCCGGATCTGCCGAAATTCGAATAGAACGTTTAAAGACAACAGGCCTTGAACTTGCGACCACTGCCACAGGGGCAGGGGTCGTTTCGACCGGGCTTCAGCATTCCCTCGCGGGTTTCGCCCTCCCGGTAGAACCAGCGGCCATTCTCTTTGCTGAAGTCTGATCGCTCTTCCAGATAACCCCAACCACCACCGGCACGATAGACCGCCCGGAAGTGAACCCGGCCCGTGTCGACACCGGCACTGGAGGAGAGTATCTGCAGCGAAACCCATTCCGGTGAGCCGGAAAGGTCCAGTTCCGCCGGCCGGGTCTCCGGATGCCAGGTCTCGAGCAGATAATCGGCATCCTTCACCACAAAGGCACTGAACCGGGAACGCATCAACGCCTCCGGTGTGGTGGCAGGCGCGCCTGCATGGCAGGGCTGACAACACAGCAGGTAGGCTTTCCCGCTACCGCAGGGGCAGTTTTCCCCGGACACCTTCATCCCTTTCCAAACCCTCATGAAGCCAGAATTTCGTTGGCCCGGCTGTCCGGCCAACGTAGGTAATGTCCGCAAACCTTACACGCTTTTGCAGACAGCGTCGTATGACAAAAGCCATACTGGAAATTAAACTGAATAAAAAACAGACAGCGCACACCCCATGAAATCCGGCATTCCGTCACTGAATCTGCCCGTTCACCGGGATCAGACACCGCCAGCCACCGAGGAAACACCCCCGGAAGGTCTTCAGGCCGTACTCGATAATCTGGATGCCCTGGTGTACGTCTCCGATTTTACAACACACGATCTGCTGTACATGAACGCTTACGGCCGGCAGATCTGGGGTGACGTTGGCAACCGAAAATGCTGGCAGGTGCTTCAGAACGGTGACGGCCCATGCAGCTTCTGCACCAATCACCTGCTGATCAATGATCAGGGCGAGCCCAACAAACCCCATGTCTGGGAGTTCCAGAATCAACTGGACCAACGATGGTACCAGTGCCGTGACCAGGCGATCCGCTGGACCGATGGCCGCCTGGTAAGGTTGGAGATTGCCACTGATATTACCGAACGTAAACAGATGGAGCTGGAGCTGCGGGCAGCCCACGAAAAAGCCAGGGCAGCAGCGCTGGAGGATGAACTTACCGGGCTGCATAACCGACGCGCGTTCTTCGAGTTCGGAGAGCAACTGCTGAACCAGTCTGCCAGGCATCAGACACCACTGACTCTGGTCATGATGGATCTGGATCACTTCAAGATCATCAACGATACCTACGGTCACCAGGCGGGCGATGAAGTGTTGAAGCAGGTCAGCGGGCTACTGAAAGCCCGGATTCGGGATTGCGATATTGTGGCCAGAATGGGCGGAGAGGAATTCGCCATTCTGCTACCGGACACCGACATGACGATGGCACACGTGTTGGCGAGCCGCTTGCTGGCCTTGCTTTGTAATCTGGTGGTGTCGTACGAGAAAAGCAGAATCTCGCCGTCGGCAAGTATCGGAATCAGTAGCCTGGGAAACGGCGACCGCAGACTGGAAGATCTGATGTGTCGCGCAGACGAGGCCATGTACCAGTCCAAGGCCAAAGGAAGAAGCAGAGTGACACTGGCCACCTAAACCCAAGAAGGCCTCGCTAACGGCCCTCCTCGGTATACCGGATGAGATACTCTTCAATCAACTCTTCCAGCCTGCCCTGCTCCGTCAACTCCAGCAACCTGGCTGCAAAAGCCTCTCGCAAGGCTTTGCTATTGCAGCGGGAAAGTTTCGGAAACGCGAAGAACAGGCCTTCTCTACTCACAGGGGGCTCCAGCGCCACAAAGTCATTCGACATGCCATACCGGGCCAGCTTCGCCCGCCCCTGCAACAACTCGTACAGTACATAATCGATACGACCGATATCGGCCATCAGGTAGGACTGGTGAATGGAGCGGACGCCGAGGATATCCAGGTGATCGGCGGCAAAGCTGTCGAACCGCTCACCGAAACTGTTGTCGATCAGGGTGCTGCCTTGTTTCCCCTCCAGGTCCGGCCAGTGCCGATACTCAAACATCCTTCGCCGCGGCACCCAGACATTGGTATCGAGGTGCATCATGGGCGGCAGAATATAATCCAGGTAGCCCAATCTTTCTGCCGTGATAAAGGCCCCGGCCACCAGATCGATCTCCCCCAACTCTGCCAACCGCTGCACCCGCGCCCAGGACCCAATGTTGCGGACACTGACCTTGATACCCAGGGGCTCAGCCAATTCCCGCAGGAACTGAGGAACCGCGCCATCTAAAAGATCCGGCGACGCCACGCTCGGCCATAGGAGAGGCGGATACTCCGGATTACCACTCACTCTCAGCGTTGAGCACTCAGACAAAGGGGCAGCTCGCAGACCAAAGGATGCGCATAGCAAAAAGAGCAACGCATACCAGGACTTGTGCGCTTTCGAAGACACCCTGTTACAACGAATTTTCAGCACAGTGAAACCTTCCCGTGAGGAATAACCTCATGGCATTTAGTTAACATCCTCAACTATTTTAAGTATAGCAGGGCGACAGTCCCGGCAAACGATTTTCTTTTGATATTAATCAAGGATGGCGAGCTTATTTCGCAAATCGACGCGCAAGGTCGGAATCAGGGAGCCATCGCTCCCTGTTTTCTTACGAGCGGCGGGTTACCGCCATGGTCAACCTGGAAATGCAGGTCACCTTGCCTTGATCGTTTTCCAGGCGGATTTCCCATACTTGCGTTGCACTGCCGATGTGTATGGCCTTCGCCGTGCCATAGACCCATCCCCCGGTAACAGGCCGAATATGATTGGCATTAATATCCAGCCCCACAGCGACCGTATTTTTATCTTTCAGGCAACAGTTGGCAGCCATGCTGCCCAGCGTTTCCGCCAACACAACGGAGGAACCACCATGCAGGATCCCGAATGGCTGGACGGTGCGCTCATCCACCGGCATCCGGCCTTTCACATAATCGTCACCGATTTCGAGGTATTCAATGCCCATATGACTGACCGCGGTGTTTTTGCTGGCCTCTGTCATTTGCTCAAGATTAGGGGTAACCGTCCAGATCGACATCGTGCAACTCCTCAGATTGAACTTTCGTTTCTTATAGCTGTCAGGAATGAGTCTATACAGGTAGCATGCTTATAACCACGCCTTTATAGAGCATTTTTGCATTATCACCAATCACACCAAGAGAGGGACCTGGAATGAATAAACGTTTTGTTTCCGTTGCGGTGCTTGCGGCCGCGATCTCAACCCCGACCGTGGCCCAGATGAGCGTGGAAGACCAGATCGAAACCCGCCAGGCCGCCTACCAGTTTGCGTCCTGGAACATGGGCAAAATCAAGGCCCAGACCGTGGATGGCTCCGTAGCGTTTGACCAGAACCAGGTTGCCGCAGCCGCCAAAGCCATTGCAGCCGTGGCCAACTCCGGCATGAGCGTGCTTTACAGCCGTGACAGCGCCAATGACCGGGCCGAGAACACCCGCCTCAAGCCCAACTTCTTTGAGGAGCCGATGAAGGTTCAGGAAATTGCGGTCAGCTTCGTCCGTGAAGCCAACGCACTGCAGGAACTGGCTTCAGCCGGCGACCAGGCCGCGATTGCACGCCAGTTCGCCAAAGTCGGTGAAACCTGCAAGGCTTGCCACGACAACTTCCGCGCCAAGTAGGCCAAGGGGCTTACCAACCCAGATTCTGGGGCGGTGGCGGCGGTGGCGGAATCAGTCCGCCACTCGCCGCCCAGACCACAGCAACGGCAATCGCCAGTGCAATGATCATTGCCAGCCAGCCACCGCCGCTGGCGTCTTTCAGCTCTGAGCTCTTAACCTGCTTTCGGCCAGTCACCATCGGCTTTATCAGATTATCCTTACGCACGTGGGTGTAAAACAGCACCGCCAGGACATGAAGGGCAACCACGGCGTACAGCCCCCATTCCATGAGACGGTGCCAGCTGCTCAGGGTATCGCTCCAGCCCGACGACACCAGCCGATAGAGTGGGCCGTTAAAGGCAATTTCATCATTGGCAAATAAACCGGTAACCGCCTGAAAACCGAACAGTCCCAGTAACAACAGCACCGACCAGGCACCAAGGGGATTGTGGCCTGCGCCCTGCCACTGACCCCTAAGATAACGGATCATCGCCCCTGGCCCCGATATAAACTGACTAAAGCGCGCGTATGTGGAGCCCACCAGCCCCCAGACCACCCGGAACGCCAGCAAGCCTACAACCGCCAGTCCAAAACGCTC
Source organism: Marinobacter sp. EN3 (assembly GCF_000475315.1). Classification (NCBI taxonomy): domain Bacteria; kingdom Pseudomonadati; phylum Pseudomonadota; class Gammaproteobacteria; order Pseudomonadales; family Marinobacteraceae; genus Marinobacter; species Marinobacter sp. EN3. The sequence continues at coordinate 57,716 of NZ_AXCC01000011.1, read as the reverse complement.
ATGCCAGGCCATCCAGCCAGCGCCCAGTTTGACCGTCGCCACTGCGCCAACCACAGCAATTACCAGTAACCAGTGGAACAGCCGGGTGGGGAGATCCCACAATCGAATGGTCTTCATACCAGTCCCTTTGCCAAAACTTGTCAAACGATCACAGACAAAGGTAAGCACCCTAAGTTCCTTTTAGCAGGCGCGTATCGGTATAGAACATGGAAATCGATCAATAGGCTTTTTGTTCCTGGTACTTAAGCACCAGGTCTTCTCGAATCCCCTCGCGTTCAATCAATTTCAGGGCTGCCCTTATATCTTCTGCATACCGGCGGGCAGGAGACTGGTTCGAAACCGCAATCCAGGAGCGGTCACCCGGCACGAATAACGGTGAAATGTTCGCGTCTATCCCCTGGGCTCTCAGCGTATACAAACCAACCAGCTCGGGGGCCACCACGACATCAACCCGCCCTCTTTGAAGCATCATCATCAGGTTTTCGTAGTGGGCCGCAGACTCTTTATGCAGAGCCTGATCGTTGTCAAACCGGGTAAAGTAACGGGCGCCCTCCAGAATACCGATGACTTTTCCCGGCAGATCGCTGTATCGCTCAATACGGTTACTCTCGCTCACGTAGAAAAACAGACGCCGCTCCGGCGGAAAAGCCGGAGCCACGAAGGTCATGAATTCTTCCCGTTCTTCGGTACGCAGCGGCCCCAGCATGACATCCACCTCACCCCTGCGCATCAGCAGCAGGATGCGCCGGAATGGCGCCTCCCGGTACTGCACACGCCAGCCTAGCCGGTCGGCAATTTCCTCGAATAGCTCAAGATAAAGACCGGATTTTTGCGACGGCTCGAGAATACGGTAGGGCGGCGAGTGGTCAACGCCAACGGTCACCGTCAGTGGCTCTACTGTTTCAGTGCCCTGTTGTGAAAGAACACCAGGCGCCCAAAGCAGCATCAGAATGCCGGCAAGCACGCCTTTCAAGGCAATCCACCTCATATAAATCCGTCCTGGTCCATGACGTTACATGTGCGATAACTACCCTCGCAGTATAGCCGTTAATGAGCATCCAATATGCCAGTGCTAACGTACTGACGGTTGAAAACCGAGCGATCATCACAATTTGATGTAGTGAGACGAACGAAATACACCCGGACTCCCGACAGGAGGGTCGACTGGCATGAAGATTCTGATGGTACTAACCTCCCACGACCAGATGGGCGACACCGGCCACAAAACCGGTTTCTGGCTGGAAGAATTCACTGCGCCGTTCTACGTATTCAAAGACGCAGGCGCCGACATCACCCTCGCATCCCCTAAAGGCGGCCAGCCACCGGTTGACCCGAACAGCGAGGCTGAAGATGCACTGACCGAGTCCACCCGGCGGTTCAGTGAAGACACCCATGCCCGGGAAATGCTGGCCAGCACCAGAAAACTGGCCGACGTGGACATGAATCAGTACGACGCCATCTTCTACCCCGGTGGCCATGGCCCGCTGTGGGATCTGGCCGAGGACGACAAGTCGATAGCCCTGATCAAAACCGCTTACGAGCAAGACAAGGTGATCGGCGCCGTATGCCATGCTCCTGCCGTGTTCAAGAATGTGTTCATAAAACCGGACCAGAACATCGTGGGCGGCCGTGAAGTCACCGGTTTCAGCAATACCGAAGAAGACGCTGTGCAGCTCACCAATATTGTGCCCTTCCTGCTGGAAGACATGCTCAAGCAGAACAACGCCCGTTACAGCCGGGGCGATGACTGGGCACCGCACATTGTGGTGGACGGCAAGCTGATTACCGGCCAGAACCCGGCGTCTTCCGAAGGCGCTGCCAAGGCTGTGCTGCAGGCCCTTCAGCAAGGCTGATCAGGCAGAGACCGGACCATGAATCTGAGGTCAGATGAATTATCATCTGACCTCACTCCCACTCTTTGAAGGCTCCCCTGCCCAAACCGACCAACTGACCAGCCACCAAGGGCTTCGATTAAAGTTCAGTTACCGTCGCCAACAGCTTCTCATATCTGTGCTAACGCTTTGAGAACTCTCTCAAAAGCTGGCCATCGCTATGAGCAATCCCAAGCATACCCTCTTCTGGATGACACTGTTCCTGGGCGTTGTCGTCATCGTCGGCGCCCTGATCCACAAGCCCTTGATGTCGGCGTTCATGGCCAACTGGGTGTTTAATCTCCTGATTGTCGGGGTTCTCATCGTCGGCATTGCACTCACCTACCGGCAGGTATTTGTCCTGTTCCCCGAGCTAAAATGGATTGCCCAATTCCGCACTGGCCATGCCGGCCTTTCCGTGGTACGGGAACCCCGCCTGCTCAAACCACTGGCCAGACAGTTGGGCGAAGACGCCAAACGGGACCGCTTCACGCTTTCTACACTGTCCCTGCGCACCGTGCTGGACGGCATTCACACCCGAATGGACGAGCAAAGGGAAATTACCCGGTATTTCATTAGCCTGCTTGTATTCCTCGGCCTTCTGGGCACTTTCTGGGGCTTGCTCGGTACCATCAATTCCGTAGGCCAGGTAATCACCGGCCTGGACATGGGACAGGAGGATTTTGGTAAGGTCTTTGCGGAACTACAGCAAGGGCTCCTTGCGCCACTCGAGGGTATGGGAACCGCATTCAGTTCATCTTTGCTGGGGCTCGGGGGTTCACTGATTCTGGGATTCCTTGATATCCAGGCGGGGCATGCCCAGAACCGCTTCTACGACGGCCTGGAGGAATGGCTGACCGGGGTCACCAACCTGGTTGACCGTGTCGATGCCGAGAAAGACCTGTCATGATCGGATCCAGGCGCCGCAGCCGGAGCACCACCAACGTCTGGCCCGGGTATGTAGATGCACTGTCCGCCCTGTTGATGCTGGTGATTTTCATGTTGCTGGTGTACGTGGTCAGTCAGCTTTACCTGTCCCAAACATTATCTGACCGTGATAACCAGTTGGCGCGCCTTAGCGCCCAGCTTAACGAACTATCGGAGTTGCTGGGGCTGGAACAAAGTAAAACCGAGGCCCTGGAAAACCAGATAGTTCGTCTTCAGGATGATTACAGCACCAGCCTGAAACGGAATGATCAATTGATTGAACAGCTTGAATCCAACCGCGAACAATTGATGCGCCAAACAGCAAGCGTCGAAGCCCAGGCCGAGCAACTTGCCCGCATGGAAGAAGCCGTGGGGGAAAAGGACCAGATATCAGCCAGTCAGCAGGCAATGATCCTGCAGCTGTCCAACCAGATTGTTTCACTGCGGGAGCAGCTCCGTCAGATTGCCTCCGCCCTTGAGCTACAGCAGCAGATGACCGATGAAAAGGAACAGGAACTGGAACAAGTCAGCCGGCGGCTGAACACCCTGCTGGCGGAAAGGGTCAACCAATTGCAGCAGTATCAGTCTGAGTTTTTTGCTCGGCTGCGGGATATTCTCGCAGGTAATGAGAACGTCCGGATTGTCGGCGACCGCTTTCTGCTGCCCTCGGAACTCCTTTTTGCTTCGGCCTCAGCGGAGCTGGGCGAAGAAGGCCGGCAGGAGCTGGACAAACTTGCGGATTTGCTCCTGGATATCTCATCCAGGATTCCGGACGACGTGGACTGGATCCTGAGGATTGATGGCCACACCGACATGCTGCCCATCAATACCCAACGGTTCCCCTCCAACTGGGAGCTTTCAACCGCCCGTGCCGTGGCCGTGGTTCGCTATCTTGCCACCCAGGGAGTGCCGGAACGTCGCATGGCGGCTGCCGGATTTGGCGAGTTCTTCCCGGTAGCAGATGGCACCTCACCGAAAGCGTTGCAGAGAAACCGGCGCATTGAATTAAAGCTCACAGATCGCTGATAGGAGGGGTAGCAGCCGGCCTGCCACCCCTTAAGAGAATTACGGTCAAAAATGAATCACCGACCGGATGCTCTTGCCCTCGTGCATCAGGTCAAACGCCTTGTTGATGTCTTCCAGCTTCATTTCGTGGGTGATAAACACATCCAGCGGGATTTCACCTTTCTCGGCTTTTTCCACGTAGGATGGCAGCTCGGTACGGCCCTTCACGCCGCCAAAGGCGGAACCGCGCCATACCCTGCCTGTCACCAGCTGGAACGGGCGGGTACTGATTTCCTCGCCGGCACCGGCTACGCCGATAATGGTGCTTTCACCCCAGCCCTTATGGCAGGCTTCCAGCGCGGCGCGCATCAGCTTCACGTTGCCCACACACTCGAAGGTATAGTCGGCACCGCCGTCGGTCATGTCGATGATGACTTCCTGGAGCGGCTTGTCATAGTCGTTGGGGTTAACCACATCGGTAGCACCCAACTGTTTGGCAATGTCGAACTTGCCGGGGTTGATATCAATCGCAATGATGCGGCCGGCCTTGGCCATGGTCGCGCCGATGATCGCTGCCAGGCCGATGCCGCCCAGGCCAAAGATGGCTACCGTAGCACCCTCCTCAACCTTGGCCGTATTCAGTACCGCCCCAATGCCGGTGGTGACGCCGCAACCCAGAAGGCACACCTTGTCCAGGGGCGCCTCCTTGGGAATCTTGGCCAGGGAGATTTCCGGCAGCACGGTGTATTCAGAGAAGGTGGAACAGCCCATGTAGTGATACAGCGGCTGGCCCTTGTAGGAAAAGCGCGAGGTGCCATCGGGCATCACACCCTTGCCCTGGGTTTCGCGCACGGCGCCGCACAGGTTGGTCTTGCCGGAGGTGCAGAATTTGCACTTGCCGCATTCGGCGGTATACAGCGGGATCACGTGGTCACCCACTTCCAGGCCGGTCACTCCCGGGCCTACGGCTTCAACAATGCCGCCGCCCTCGTGGCCGAGAATGGTCGGGAACAGGCCTTCGGGATCGGCGCCGGACAGAGTGTAGGCATCGGTATGGCACACGCCGGTGGCTACGATTTTCACCAGCACTTCGCCTTCTTTGGGCGGAGCCACATCCACTTCCACAATTTCCAGCGGTTTGTTGGCTTCAAATGCCACAGCTGCGCGGGATTTGATCACGTTCAGTCTCCTGTTGTCCGGTTCGGTCGGCCAGCGCCGACATTGATACAGTTCACAACTCTAGCACGGCCCGGTCTTCAGGGCCTTACCGTCCGATGTCATCAATGGCGGCCAGCACCGCCCTGGCGCCATCGCGGATTTCGGCGATCACCGCCTCGGCATCCTCGGATTGCCGGCGACCTTCCACCGCCACATCCAGAACCTCGGCAATCTGCGTTTCCACGCCACCAGACAGTTCCAGAATGGTGTGAATCACATCGGCAATTTCATCGGTGGCTGTGCCTGTTCTGGCCGCCAGCTTGCGTACTTCGTCGGCCACCACGGCAAAGCCGCGGCCATGCTCTCCGGCGCGGGCGGCCTCAATGGCGGCATTCAAGGCCAGCAGGTTGGTCTGGTCCGCGACGCCGGCTATGGTATCGACCATTTTCTCAATGCTCTGCGAACGTTCGTTCAGATCGGAAATAAGGCTTCGGGCTTTGTCGACGCCCGCTTCAATGCGTTCGGCGGTGGTTTTCGACTGCCGCAGGGCTTCGTCGGCCTTACCGATGATATTGGCGGTCTGGGTGGCGGTGGATGACGCAACCGCTGCCGCATCCTGGGTCTGTAGTGCCTTTTCCACCCGCTCGGTGATGTCACTGGCAAACTTGATCACTTTGATGACACGTCCACGCTCATCCAGTATCGGGTTGTAGCTGGCTTCCAGCCACAGATCACTGCCATCTGAGCGCAGGCGGTGAAAACGACCACTGCGGAACTGGCCACCGGCAAGCCCCTTCCAGAAATCGGGATTGTCCCGGTAAAAACCGGGATCACAGAACATCCGGTGGTGCTTGCCCTCAACCTGGCTCAGACGGTAACCGGTCGCGGCAAGGAAATTGGCATTGGCGGTGATGATGGTACCGTCCGGCTCGAACTCGATGATCGCCATTGAGCGGTCGACGGACTCAAAGACCGCCTGCTGGTCCCGCAAGTGCTCCTGTTTCTCAGTGACATCCGAGGCAATTTTCATTACCCGCTGAACCCGGCCATCATCCCCGTGCACCGGAAAATAGGTTGCCTCCAGCCAGAGTTGACGGCCATCCTTTCGCCGGCGCAGGAAGGTATCCGTCTGCGCCTGGCCGGCCCGGAGCGAATCCCAGAACTTCCGGTACTCCGCCGAGTTTGCCACTTCACGATCACAGAACAGGCTGTGGTGTTTTCCCACCACCTCATCCCGGCGGTAGCCCACCACCTCAAGGAAACGGTCGTTTACATCGACGATCAACCCGTCCGTGGTAAATTCAATCGTCGCCACCGAGTGGCGGATAGCGCTGTACACAGCCTGGCATTGGCTGGCACGGGCCTGGCAATCGGCCATGTCTTGCTTTTTCTTTCGGGTCAGGAACATCGTCGTTTACTCTTGCACAGGTCAAAAAGCCACGGACATCCTGTTCTGTGGGTTAGAAGCTCGTTTTGGGCGGCACGTTCCGGAGAATCGTTCTCGCACCGACACGCATATGAATGCGTGCATTATTCAGGGAAACCAAATCCGCACGCAGACGTAAAAATCCGTACAGTCAGTCGTATTCAGAGGGGCATTTACGTTGCATACACTTTACTGGTTTACCCGCGACCTTCGTTTGCACGACAACCCGGCCTTGCTGGCCGCGGCCCGTTCAGACATGCTGTTGTGTGTCTTTGTCGTAGACCCGCGCTGGTTTACCGGTGACCGGTTTCAGTGCCGTGCACTGGGTGATCATCGTTGGCGCTTCCTGTGGCAAAGTCTGATGGCACTGGAACGGAGCCTGCGGCCCCTGGGGCAACGACTTCATATCGCCTGGGGCGAACCGGAAATCGTTCTGCCAGAGCTGGCCCGGGAGCACGGCGTGCAGCGTTTGATCCGCTCACGCCTACCCGGCACCGAAGAAGCCGCGCAGTGGCAGGCCCTCAAAACCCGCCTGCCGGAAGTGACGTTTCAGCAGTTCGAAACCCTGGGCATGTTTGCGGAAGGCCAGCTTCCCATGGAACTGGCAGAGCTGCCCGATACCTTCTCGCAATTCCGCAAGCAGGTGGAGAAAGCTGAGCAACCGGACCACACCCTCAGGATTCGAACCGTCAGCGCACTGCCACCACCCCCGGGATTCCCCGAAGATAACCGGGGCCGGTGCCCGCCGATACCGGAACCGATACATCGGTCACCATTCACCGGCGGTGAGGAAGCCGGCCTGGCACAGCTGCAAGCCTTCGTATTCGGACAACATCGCATTGCCAACTACAAGGAAACCCGCAATGCGCTGGACGACTGGGGCTCATCCTCCAAGTTCTCCCCGTGGCTGGCGAACGGCTGCCTGTCAGTGCGGGAGGTGGTTGCCGCCATCGAACAATACGAACGTCAGCAGACCCGTAACGATTCGACCTACTGGCTCTGGTTTGAGCTGCTCTGGCGCGAGTATTTCTACTGGTATGCCCTTAAACACGGGGGGCGGTTGTTTAGCCGCGATGGCGTTCAACGTAAACGCCGCCCGGTGACCTTCTATGGCCATCGATTCAAGGCCTGGTGCGAGGGCAATACCCAGTATCCGATAGTCAACGCGGCCATGAATCAGTTACGGGAAACCGGCTACATCAGTAATCGCGCACGCCAACTGGTGGCCAGCTGCCTGATCAATGAACTGGAACTGGACTGGCGTTACGGTGCTGCCTGGTTCGAACAGCAACTGGTGGATTACGACGTGGCCAGTAACTACGGAAACTGGCAGTATCTGGCCGGCGTCGGCGCCGATCCCCGCGGGCTTCGACAGTTCAATCTGGACAAGCAGGCGCAACAGTACGATCCTGAGGGAGCCTTCGTACATCGTTGGCAGGGAGAGGCTCAACAACCAGTGGGCCTGCATACCGTAGACGCAGCAGACTGGCCAATATGATGACAATACCTGTTAGCCAACCAGAAAGAGTACTGGCCCGGATTCTGGATACCAGCCAGCCAGACACCCTTCTGTATTGCGGCGACACCGCCAGCCGGGTCAGCGAGGTGTGGCACGGGCAACGGGAAGCCGTTCGCTTGCTGGCGCTGGACACCGCGGACCCGAACGCCCGACTGCCACTGGATTCCGTGCCTGACCTGGCCATCATCACAGACACCCTTGAACACCTCCCCTACGAAGAAGGGGCGCTTTTACTGGGCCAGTTACGCAACTATGGCACCCACCAGATTGCGGTACTGGTGCCCCAAACCACAGACTGGGGTTTTACCGACTTCATTGCCCTGGGCTTTCAGCGTCACGCCGATATCGAAAGCGAGAACCGCGCACTCACGCTCTATACCTACAATCTGGATACTTACAATCATAAACGGGCCTGGAACAATCCCGATAACTGGGCCAATCCGGAAATGTGGGGAAAAGCGTGGTGGTAGATACAAATTCGAAATCCTTGAAGCCCAGTACAATCCGAATCGGTACCCGTTACCGCGCGAGCCGGCTCGATGGGCCCTATGATGCGGTAGTGATCGGCTCCGGTATCGGCGGTCTGACCACTGCCGCCTGCCTGTCCAAAGCCGGCTACAAAGTACTGGTGTTGGAACAGCATTACACCGCCGGTGGCTACACCCACAGCTACGCCCGTAATGGCTACGAGTGGGATGTGGGCGTGCACTACATAGGCGACATGGGCGCGCGCCACACCCTCGGCCGCCGGCTGTTCGATTACATCACCGACGGCAAGCTCGAATGGGCTCCGATGGATGAGAACTACGACCGGTTCTTTCTGGGCGACAAAGTGGTCAACCTCAGGGCCGGCAAGGAAGGCCTGAGGCACTCGCTACTGGCGTCCTTCCCGGACGAAGAAGAGGCCATCGACCGTTACCTGGCTCTGCTCGGAAAAGTGGCCGATGGCATGCAATGGTATACCCTGTCCAAACTCTCGCCCGCGCTGGCTGCGCCACTGGTTTCCAGAGGGTTGAAAACGGTACTGCCGGACTGTTTCAACCGCACCACCTATGACGTATTGCGGGAACTCACCGCCAACGAAGAGCTGATTGGCGCCATTACCGGTCAGTGGGGCGATTGCGGGGTGACCCCGAAACAGTCGAGCTTCATGGTGCACGCGCTCATTGCCAAACATTACCTGTACGGTGGTTTCTACCCGGTGGGCGGTGCCTCGGAAATTGCCAAAACCATCATCCCGGTGATTCAGTCCGGCGGTGGTGACGTGCTCACCTACGCCGACGTGAGAGAGGTCCTGGTCGAAAAGGGCAAAGCCGTGGGTGTGCGCATGGCCGATGGCCATGATATCCGGTCACCGCTGGTGATCAGCAACGCCGGTGTGATCAATACTTTCGAACGGCTTTTACCCGAGTCTGTCGCAGACAGCATTGGCTATCCTGGCAGCCGGGAACACATCAAACCCTCAATGCCCCATATCGGCCTGTATATAGGCCTGAAAGGCACGCCCGACCAGCTCGGCTTGCCGCGCACCAACTTCTGGATTTATCCGAGCGCCGACCACGATGGCAACGTGGAGCAATTCCTGAAAGATCCCCGGAACACCTCTTTCCCGGTATTCTACATCTCGTTCCCGGCAGCCAAAGACCCGGACTACCAGAACCGCTGGCCCGGAACCTCCACCATCGAGATTGTGGCGCCCACCACCTGGGAAATGTTCGAGCCGTGGCAGGGCTCCACCTGGGGCAAACGGGGCGAGGATTATGAGGCTCTGAAGGCTCGGATCACCGAGCAGCTTCTGGAAGTCATGTACGAAAAACTGCCCCAGCTTCGAGGTAAAGTAGACTATGTGGAAACCTCCACACCACTGTCGACCGCCTGGTTCTGCCGCTATGAGCAGGGTGAGCTGTACGGGCTGGACCACACGCCAGAACGTTTCGAGCAACGCTGGCTGAGGCCGAAAACCGACATCCCCGGACTGTACCTGACCGGGCAGGATATTCTTACCTGTGGCGTGGTCGGGGCAATGATCGGCGGGCTGGTTACAACCCTGGCCGTTCGCGGCCTGAAAGGCGCGGGGTTGGCCAAGCGCATTTTCGTGGGTTAAGCGTGGCCAGAGCACTGTGTACCCGCTGCGGCCTGCACCCGAACACCTGCGTATGCGAGGTTTGCGAGCAGGTCGACAACCGCCATCGCGTCATCATTTTGCAGCACCCGTCAGAAGTCGGTCACAGCAAGGGTACTGTGCGAGTACTTCAGCAGTGTCTGACCCGGCTGGAGGTACTGGTCGGCGAGAGCCCTGAGTCGTTTTCCGGTCAAGGCTTGGAGCGCCTGTTAACCGGAACCCGCACCGGACTGCTGTTTCCATGTGCTGACAGTCAGCCCGTGGAGAGCAACGCGGCAGCCCAGATCGACCAGTGGCTGGTTCTGGACGGCACCTGGCGTAAAGCCGCTAAAATCCTGCACCTGAACCCGCAGTTCCGGCAGTTGCCCTGCTTTCATTTCTCTGATCCACCGGCTTCGCGTTACCGTATCCGAAAGGCCCCAAAGGCCGGGCAACTCTCAACCGCAGAAGCCGTCGCCTACCTTTTTACATTGACCGAGCCGGCCACAGATACCGAGCCATTACTCAGAGCTCAGGACGTACTGATTCGAAAACGGCTGGCCTTCGTTCCGGACCACCACAAAACCAAAAACCATGAAGCGCCCGATCCTGAACTCCCAGGAAGTCTCACGAATTATTGAAATGGCCTGGGAAGGTGACGAACCAGCACGATTTCGTTATGTTGAGGCAATCGCTGAGCAAAGTGGTGACAATGTATGGCATGGATCTCAGATAAAACGGCTGCAAACGAGTTGAAAGAGCAAAGTGCCAAGGTTCACAGAGGCGACCTTGAGGCCCTGCTTGAACGACAAAAAGCCGTTGAAGAGAAAGTCAAAAACAGCGGCAGGCTGAATCGTTTCTCTACCGATATCAAGCTGATGTTCTCGCTGATTCGCGATTACTGGTACGGCCACTACCGGGCCATACCCTGGAAGTCCATCGCTGCGGTAGCCGGAGCGTTGCTGTACGTGCTGAATCCGCTGGACCTGATTCCGGATCTGATCTTCGGCTTCGGCCTGGTTGATGATGCCGGTGTGGTTGCCTTGTGCCTTAAACTGGTCGAATCCGATCTGCACCGCTACGCTGCATGGAAGGAGCTTCACTCATCATAGGATGAGGGACCAACCGGGCATTGATTAATAATCAACCAGGGAGTATTCTCCCGCCCCCTTAATCGTCACCTGCACAGTTCTGGAGTTACTGTGGATTTCGCCACCCTTATCGGCCTCGTCGGCGCCATTCTTCTGATTTCTTCGGCCATTATCCTGGGCGCATCGCCAGGCATGTTCATCAATCCGCCATCCCTGCTGATTGTGATTGGCGGTACCTTGCTGGTAGTACTGGCCAAGTTCAGTCTTGCCCAGTTTTTTGATGCCTTCAAGGTGGCAGCCCGAGCGTTCAAATTCAAACTGCCCGAAACTCAGGCCAGCATCGAAGAACTGGTGGAGATTGCCAGCATCGCTCGAAAAGAGGGCGTTCTTGGTATCGAAGGGAGGGAGGTCAGTAGTCCATTCCTGGGCCAGGGTATTCAGATGCTGGTGGACGGACAGGACGGCAACACCATCAAGCAGCTCCTCAACAAGGAACGCCTGATGACACTGGAACACAACCGGTCGGGCGCAAAAGTGTTCACCGCCATGGCAGATGTGGCTCCGGCCATGGGTATGATTGGCACGCTGATTGGCCTGGTGCAGATGCTGTCCAATATGGAAGATCCCAAGTCCATCGGGCCGGCCATGGCCGTAGCCCTGCTGACCACGCTCTACGGCGCCATGATCGCCACCATGATCGCTACCCCCATTGCCGACAAGCTGTCCCTGCGCATGACGGAGGAGGCCCGCATGCAATCGCTCTATATTGACGCCCTCGTCGCCATCCAGGAAGGCACCAACCCGCGCATTATCGAGCAGATGCTGTCCAGCTATCTTTCGCCCAAAGAGCGGGCCAGAAACGGCGATGCGGAAACGGCAGGCGGTTAAACATGGATGATTTGCCAGAAGAGGAAAAGCCCGGGATTCCTGCGTGGGTTGTCACATTTGCCGACCTGATGTCGCTGCTGATGTGCTTTTTCGTATTGCTCCTGTCGTTTTCGGAAATCGACGCCCAGAAGTTCAAACAGATCGCCGGTGAACTCTCCAAGGCCTTCGGAGTGCAGCGGGAAGTGCCTGCGCTTGAGATCCCTCAGGGCACCAGCCCGATCTTCGACAAGTTTTCGCCGGCGCCGCCAGAGCCCACGGTGGTCAATGAAGTCAAACAGACCACCACCGACGTACAGCCCGAAATCCAGACTCTGAAAAGCCCCGAAGAGAAAGCCATTGAGGAATCCATCCAGGAACAGATGGACGCCAACATGGCCCGGATTCTTGAAGTGCTGGAACCGGCGATTCTGGATGGCCGGATCAACGTCTCGGAAGATCAGCGCCGCATCATCATTCGCATTGAGGAGAAGGGCTCGTTTGCCTCAGGTTCAGCCCAACTGACCTGGGAATTCGAAGGCCTGCTTCTGGATATGGCGGAGGTTCTGGCCGACATGCCCGGCGACCTCGCCATTGAAGGCCATACCGATAACGTGCCCATCCGCACCGAACGTTTCTACAGTAACTGGGACCTGTCCGCAGCCCGTGCCGCCGCGGTGGCTAATGTTCTGCTGGCTCGGGAGCAGGTGACTCCGGACCGCATCCGGGTGACCGGTCTGGCCGACACCGAACCACGGGTACCCAACACCTCGCCGGAAAACCGAGCCAAGAACCGGCGGGTTGAAATCGTTATCGATCTGTCAGAGCCCATGGAAGAGCAGGAACTGCGCCTTCGCGAGCTGATTCGTTCCGAAAGCGAGTCGCAAGAAGCCATTATTGGCATTGAGCCCGGTCGGGATACGCCCAGCGAGATTACCTGGTAGTAAAACCTTGCCTCGCGCCCTATCCAGATTGGTGCACAAGCCCTTGATGCGCACGCCTCTGGTGCACTTTGACGCAGATAAATACCTCCCTCGGCGCCCTCAGGTTCTCCAACCCCCCTGCAGTACTTGATATGCATTGTTTTGGAACAGCACTTGCTTAAGTCGCACCCCAACAATGCACAACGGCTCATCAGAAGCCGCGTAATCAAAACACTCAGGAGAAAAACCCGTGGATATCACGAGTGCCGTACACACCCTGACCGAGAGCGCCAACACGCTCTTCATTCTGATTGGCGCCATTATGGTGCTGGCCATGCACGCCGGCTTTGCGTTCCTGGAAGTGGGCACTGTTCGCCATAAAAATCAGGTCAATGCCCTGGTTAAAATCATGACCGACTTCGGCATATCCGCAGTCGCCTATTTTTTCATCGGCTACTACATCGCCTATGGCGGGCACTTTCTCAATGGCGCCGCCGAACTCACCTCCGCCAACGGCTATGAACTGGTCAAATTTTTCTTCCTGATGACCTTCGCCGCGGCCATTCCGGCGATCGTTTCCGGCGGTATCGCAGAGCGTGCCCGCTTCTACCCCATGCTGATTGCCTCGGGCCTGATCGTGGCCTTCGTCTATCCTTTCTTTGAGGGCCTGATCTGGAACGGGAACTTTGGTTTCCAGGCCTGGCTGGAGAACCAGTTTGGTGCGTCCTTCCATGATTTCGCCGGCTCCGTTGTGGTGCATGCTGTCGGTGGCTGGATTGCTCTCGCTGCGGTGCTGCTGCTCGGCGCCCGCACCGGTCGCTATCGCAACGGTCGGGTCGTGGCCTTTGCCCCTTCCAACATTCCGTTTCTCGCCCTCGGCGCCTGGATTCTGACCGTGGGCTGGTTCGGCTTTAACGTCATGTCGGCCCAGACTCTGGACGGCATCAGTGGCCTGGTCGCGGTCAACAGCCTGATGGCCATGGTGGGGGGTATTCTGGCTTCCATGCTGCTCGGCCGCAAAGACCCTGGCTTCATTCACAACGGTCCGCTGGCCGGACTGGTGGCGGTGTGCGCCGGCTCAGACCTGATGCACCCCGTTGGCGCCCTGATTACCGGGGGCGTGGCCGGCGCCATCTTTGTCTACCTGTTCGAGTGGGCACAGGCGAAAATCGAGCGGCTGGATGATGTTCTGGGTGTTTGGCCCTTGCATGGCGTATGCGGTGTCTGGGGCGCCATTGCCTGCGGTATCTTCGGCCAGGAAGCGCTCGGGGGCCTGGGTGGCGTCAGCCTGATGTCGCAGATTATTGGCTCGGTGGCCGGTGTGATCGTGGCCTTTGCCGGCGGGCTCATCGTTTACGGTGCCATCAAAACCATTAGCGGCCTGAGACTGACAGAGGAAGAAGAGTTCAACGGTGCCGACCTCAGCATTCACCGTATCGGTGCCAATGCCGTTGAGTGAGTTTCCGGGCCTTATTGTGCCTGGTAACCGGTAAGCTCCATGTAACCCACGCCGGAATGGCTTCCGGTGACGGAAACCGGGCTCTCCCAATACGGATAGAGCCCGGAATTCCGGTAATCCCCTGCCGGCGCGGAGACCTCAAGGTTCACGTCGAAAGCCGGAAGGGTTATCTGCCAACGGCGCGGATAACCGGCTGGCTGGCCCACAGAGGTCAGCCCGATCTGTTCCGGCCCCAGCGCCACCGGCTCGCCCGTGGCTGGAATCCAGGTACCCGAGCGGAATGCCTGTTGTGTTTCCCGCAACTGGAACAGCATCAGCTTGTCCCCCGAATCCAGATGCAGGGCAAACCAGTCCCAGCCCTGCTGTCCGGCTTTGAGAAACTGGCTGCTCCACTCCCGGTCGAACCACCCAGTGCCCGCCACCCTCAACGTGTCACCCTCAAGGGTAACCGTTCCCTCAATTTTCAGATCTACCAGGCTGAAGTACATGGAGCCTTCGCCACTGGCGGATTTGGCGCTGAAACCGTCGTCACCATGAGCCACAGGATCACCTTGCGGCTGCAACAACAGATCGTAGGACCAGTGTTCTGTAGCGACCGACAGCCGCCAGCCAACGTGTCCGCTCGCTGGCCTCAGGCGCCAGTGATCCAGCCAGACTGAAAAGGGTTGGGCGGTGGCCCCGGCATGCCCGACGTCACCCCTGGCCAGCTTTTCGGCAAAGCGGTGCTGACCGCTGTAGCTCACCGCTGCGTGAGCCATCCAGGCAGCCTCCAGAGGCCAAAGTGCCGGCTTCGGCGGTTCGGATTCAACGGACCTCGGGGTCAAGGCCTGCCGGAACTGCGTCCATTGCAGACCCAGCGGCCTGCCGTTTTCGGTTTCCAGATTCGCGGTGAGATACCACCATTCAATGCGGTGCTGGGGATGAGGGCCGAAATCGGCGGGGAAGGACAGCCGGTCTCCGGGCCCGGGCTGCAGGAACTGAATCTCATGCTCAGATTCCGCCACACCGGCAAGGCCTGCGAATCCGCTCGGCTCTTCTGCCCGATCACAGGCGGTGAGTAGCAGCGCCAGAAGTACGATAACGAAACGATTCATCGTTCCCCTCCCTGCAGCCCGTGGGCGGACTCCGGCGCCGAGGCCGGGCGACGCAGTTGCAGGCGCATCAGCAAGGCAATGCTGAGGCCGATGATCAGAGCCAACACGGCCAGCTCGATCCAGAACCCCGGGTACACCGCCATCGGCAGTGACCAGCCGAAAGCCAGCGGGTTGATGCGCTGGACCAGAATCCAGGTGAGCCACACGCCAAGCGGCAGTGCACAAACCAATACCGCAAAAATCAGCGCCAGGGAAACCCGGGTGAGCTGGGCCGCGGCCTGGCGTTGGGGCATACCCCAGACGATCAGCAGGCGAAAATACCAGGCGCGGGTAGAGAGAAAGACCCACACCATCAGCAACAACGCGGCGGCGGCCAGAATCAGCGTGAGGGTAGTCATGGCCCGGGTCAGCAGGAAGGTCTGGTCAAAAATATCAGTGGCCAGGGTCCGGATGGCCTGGTTATCCCTCACGGTCAGCTGAGGGGTATGCCAAAGCCGGGCCAGTTGCGCCTCAACCACTTTGATCTCTTCGATGCCCGCGCTTATCGACAGGCTTCGAAAGCGGGCTTCAAAGTCCTCAGGCAAGAGACTCGCCAGCACCAGCACCTCACCGGAGGGCCGTCCGTAATCCGGATAAACGGCCAGCACCGGAGCCTGAAACCGACGGGCGCCAAGCCTGACAATGAGACGGGCGCCTACTGCAAGCTTTTGCCTTCTGGCCAACTGCTCATTGACCATTAGCCCCTCGCCCCGCGTCAACGCCTGCCAGGGCGTTTCTGTTTGCGCCAGCAGGCGCCAGTTTTGCACCAGGTGACTGACCGGCCCGAGCGCAAACACATCGACAGGCACCGGCTCCCTGCCTGATGCTGCCTGCACGCTGGCCCGCCCACGAATCACCTGATGCCACAATTCCGGGCTCACCAGCTCCGGCTGCGCCGCCAGCCAGCTTACGGCAGCGGTGATATCCGCCCCTGGCGGTACTTCAATGTAGTAATCCGCTTCCAGCCGTTGCCCCAGCCACTGATCAAAGGTGTCCTCGAACGTAGTTACCAGGGCATGAACCGCCAGCACCAGTGCCAAGGCAAACTGCAGGGCCACCAGCGGTAGCGCCAGCCGACGCACCAGGACTGCGACTTCCTGTAGGCGCCAGCGAATCAGCGGATCCCCGGTGTTACGGGCCAGCCAGCGGACAACCCCGGCAATCGCCAGCGGGGCCAGCCAACCAGCAGCGAGAAAAACCAGCGCCACCGCCAGGAACAGCCAGATCAGAGTTGGTGCCCACAGAGATACTGCCAGCCCCAGGGCCAGTAGCACCACAAAAAACGCCGGTTGCACCCGAGTCAGGAGCGGCCCCGACGAGTCCCGAACGCCCGCCAGGCAAGCGGCCACGACCACCGCCACCATGGTCAGGCTTGGCAGCTTCCAGCCCTCCCCTCCACCGGCATAGAGCGGACGGTCGAACAGGCCTTCCAGGGCCTGCCCAAAGCCATCTGCCAGAACCAGTGACAGCGCCCGCCCCAACCAAACCCCGGGCAGTATGCACACCAACGCCAGCAGCAGGTTTTCCCCCAGCAACAGGCGGCTGAGTTGGCTCCTGTTCACGCCGTAGCGATACAGCAAAGCCAGGCTTTCCCGACGTTGAGCCAGGCCGAGCAGGAACACACTGCGCAACAACAACGAGCTAATCAGCAGGACCAGCACTCCGAGCGCATCCAGGTTGAGCAGAAAACTGTCACCCAGCTCTGCCGTGTCAGGCGCAACGGCGAATGCCTGATAGCGGTAGCCCGGTGGTGGCGACTGACCGTCGGCTTGCGACACCAGCAGAACCAGGGCCGATGCCTCGGCTGAGGCCTGAACAGCGGCTTCGCTGATATCGACGAAAGGCTTGCCATCGAGTTCGCCCTGCCAGGGTGTTGGCGTGTGTCCCGGCTCGGCAAAGCAATGGGCCGCCAGCGGATCAATGCCCACCAGCCGACCGCGCCCAGGTACCGGCACTTCCAGCCAGGGCATCACGCACAGGCCCTGGCGTCGAAGGGCGACAAAGTCCTGAACCGAGACCGGCTGGCCGTCCTCACGCACCACTTGCTGACGCTCGGCGACGGCACGCTCGCTCTGCTCAAGGCTGGCTCGGGCCTGGCTGGTGAGGTGGTGTATCCCGGTCCAGAGCATGGTGGCAAGCAGGATCATGGCAGCCAGCGCGGCCAGCTGCAGGGGGTGACGACGATAATGACTGAACAATGCGATGCGGGGAGACATTGGTCTTCAGGGCCCGCCCTTGTGCCCGAGGTCCAGTTGATGCAGGCAACGGGTTGCCAGGTCCGCATCGTGGGTAGCCAGCACCAGCCCACAGCCATGGCGGGCCTGGAGTTCGAACAACTCATCGGCGACAGTCTCAGCCGTCCTCCGGTCCAGGCTACCGGTCGGCTCATCCGCCAGAATCAGTGCCGGCCGGGTAACAAATACCATGGCCAGCGCAGCCCGCTGGCGTTGGCCACCGGAAACCTGATCCGGATAACGCTGGCCCAGCTCACCAATGCCCAACCTCTGGAGCCAGTCGCCAGCGCTGGTGTCGTCCCGGCCAGCCAGGCGCGCTCGCAACCGGATATTATCCAGCAGGGACAGGGTCGGCATCAGGTTGGCATCCTGAAAGACCACGCCGAGTCGGCTCTGCCTCAATTCGCACCAGGTTCGCTCCAGGGCCTTGCCCGTTGGCGCGCCATCCCCGGCCAAAGGCTGTCCCAACATCGCCAGCCGACCGGAACCGGGAGACTCCAGACCACAAAGAACATTCAGCAGCGTGCTTTTCCCGGAACCGGACGGGCCGGTGAGCGCCAGCGACTCGCCTCGCCCCAGATGCACACTCAGTTCCCGCAACACGGTCACATGCTGGTCGCCGCTCTCGAACTGTTTACTCAGACCGGTGACACTGATCAGGTTATCGGCCATGTTTTCTCCCGATATTCAGTCGGCAGCCCCCAGAGGTTCTGCCGCACCGTTCCTGCGTTGGGCACGCCATTCCCGGCATTGCTCGACCCAGGACAACAGCGCTGGAATCACCAGCAGCACCAGGAAGGTGGACAGTCCCAAGCCAAAGGCAATCGACGTTGCCATGGGAATCAGGAACTGGGCCTGCAACGACGTTTCGAACAGCAGCGGTGTCAGCCCCCCGATGGTCGTCAAGGACGTCAGCAGAACCGCGCGAACCCGCTGCACGGCGGCCTCATTCAGGGCATCCGTGATGCCCAGCCCCTTTTGCCGCTGCTGATTGTAGAAAGCCACCAGAATAATGGCGTTATTCACCACGATACCGGACAGGCCGAACAAACCGAACAGCGACAGTATGGTGAGCTGCAGCCCCATGATCCAGTGGCCCAGCAGAGCACCGACCAGGGCGAAAGGAATAATCGCCATGACAATCAGCGGCAGACTCCAGGACGCGAACACCCAGGCCAGCACCACATACATCAAGGCCAGGCCAATCACCAGCCCGGTCTGCATATCCGCCATGGTTTCCCGCTGGTCGGCCGAGCGGCCCTCAAAGCTGTAGCGCACGCCATGACGACTGGCAATCTCCGGCAAAGGCCCGGACTGCAGGCTTTCAAGAATCTGGTCGGTGGTGGCAACCCGGGTATTCAGTGCCGAGCTGACCTCCACCGCGAGCTTGCCATCGGCATGGCGCAGGGCCTGAAACCCCTGGCGATGATCCAGGTTCATCACCTGGGTCAGCGGTACAAAGCGGCCATCGGGGATGCGGATGGTCATGCGCTCCAGGGTGGAATATTGCTCCCGTTGCGCCCTCGGCAACTGCACCCGGACTTCCACCTCATCGCGACCATCCTGGTAGATCTGGGCAATCCGGCCATCAAATGCCGCCCGCAACTGTCGGCCCAGATCCACAGTGGTCAGCCCCAGGGCCTCACCATAAGGGCTGACCTGATAGAGCAACTGTTCCCGGCCCCAGGGCATATCGTCTTCCACATCCAGCACGCCCGGCAGGGTATCCAGAGCCTGGGCCACTTCATCCGCTGCCCGCTTCAGGGCCTCTGCGTCATCACCGGTCAGTCGCACATTGACATCTCGCCCGGGCGGGCCGGCCTGGCGCTCGTTGATGTTCAGGGCATCGAGTCCGGCTGGCAGCGTCATTCGGCTGCGCCATTCCCGAATGAACTCGGCATTGCGCACGGAACGGCTGTCCGAAGGCACCAGTTCTACCAGCATGGAGCCAAGCTCGTCATCGTTCCGGGAACTGCCCTCAGCCCCTTGAGTAGCGCCGTAGGTGGTCACGGCATGGAGTACGAGATCGCCCCCCAGGGCCTCCTCCGTTTCGGTGAGTGAGCGCTGCATTTCCCGGATGAAGCGCGCCACCGTGTCCTTGTCCGTGCCCGCCACAAAGCTGGCATTGGCGTAGAACACCGATGGTTCCGGCGTCGGGAAGAAGTTGAACCCAAGCCGTCCACCGGCCAGCAGGCCGACGGTGACAATGGCCAACGCCAGTGCCGAGGCTACGGTCATGCCCCGGTGCTTCAGGCTATAGCGGGAAAACCGGCGGAAAGGGCCGTCGCGGAAGGTATCGAACCGTTGCTCAAATCCCCGGCGCAAACGGGCCACGGCGTGAGGGCGTCGCTCTGGCTGATTCTCGGAAACCTTGCGGACAAAGGCATGGCGAAGATGGGCTGGCAAGACCACAAAACACTCCAGCAGAGAGGCAATCAACACGCAGATCATCACCACCGGAATATCGCCCAGGATATTGCCTATTACACCTCCCACCACCAGCAGTGGCATGAACGCCGCCACCGTGGTCAGGGACGAAGCCAGTACTGGCCAGACCATACGCTTGGCAGCGCCTTCGGCGGCATAGATGGACTGCTCTCCCATACGGGCATGGGCGTCCGCGTCCTCCCCCACCACGATGGCATCGTCAACGATCACCCCCAGGGCCATGATCAGGGCAAACAGGGAAATCATGTTGATGGAGCCGCCGATCAGCCATAGCACCCCCAGGGCGGCGAGAAAGGCGGTGGGAATACCCACCGCCACCCAGGCGGCGACCCGCCCGGGAAGAAACAGGTAGAGCAGCCCCACCACCAGCACCAGACCACCCAGGCCGTTATTCACCAGCAGGGAAATCCGGTCTTCAATCAGCTGCCAGGTTTCGTCGTAAACCTTGATATTTACGGTGGCCGGCAAGGTCGGGCGGGTATCCGTCAACCAGGACTCAAACACCCGCGCGGCGGTCAGGGAGTTGCCGTTTTCCGCCCGCTGAAGCTGCAGCTCTACGGCGGGCATGCCGTTGTTTTCCATGACCGTCTGGTTGTCCCGGGCTTCCTGGCGGATGATGGCTATGTCACCCAGTTGCATGCGGATGCGATCACCGCTGAGTACCGGAATGGTCTCGAAGGCCTGGGGGCTGCGTCGCTGTTCCACCGCCCGCAGCTCTCGGGTGGCATCCTGCTGAGCCATCATCCCCGCCGGCAGGTCACGGGACAGCGACGCCACCCGATCGGCAATCTGTTCCAGCGACAGGCCCAGGGATTCCAGCCGCTCCACCGGCACATCAATACTGATCTGCTGCTCCGGCAGGCCCCGGAGCGTGACCCGGTCGATGCCCCGGTCCAGCAATTCATCTTCAAACCGGTACACCAGCTGGCGCAACTCGGCCCGGTCGACATCACCGTAAACCAGCAGCCGGGCCACCGGTTCGTACCGTTCAACCCTGGCCACCTGCGGTTCTTCGGCATCCGCCGGCAAGTTATTGAACTCGTCGACCTGCTGGCGCACGTCATCCACTGCCTGTATCGGGTCGGTGCCTTCATGGAATTCCAGAGTAATGGACGACACCCCCTGCGCCGACGTGGAGGTCATCTTCTTGAGGCCGTCGACGCTGCGCAGACGCTGCTCCAGCGGATCGGTAATACCGCGCTCCACATCCTCGGCCGACGCACCACTCCACACCACCCGCACGCTGACCACATCCAGGGCGAAAGTAGGGAAGAACTGGATATTCATACGAGTCAGGGCCATTACGCCACCGAGCAACATCACCAGCATCACCAGATTGCCGGCCAACCGGTGATGGACAAAAAAGCCGATCACACCCTTTTTGCGACTCATGAGGCCGGTGCTCCCTTGCTATCCGCCAGCTTTACTTTCAGGCCGGTGATCGCATTGGGCAGGTGGGTGGTGATCAGGCGCATGCCCGGTTTCAGGTGTTCACTGGCGATCAACAACCGGCGCTCGCCATTCTCACTGAGTGCCTCGCCAACCCGTTGCACCGTCACCCGCTGCATACGGTTATCATCAGTCATGATGTAAACACTGTCGGCCCCGTACAGTGCACTGAAGGGTATGGGAATCAGGTTGTCCCTTGCTGGCCGCTGCAGCAGCAGTGGCTGCAAGGCCCCGGGCCGCAAGGCTCCCGATTCCCCGTTCAGCTCCAGCACCGCCTCGGTACCGGCCGGATCAGACAGGCCAGCAAACCGGACCAGCTCAAAGCGCTGGCCGGAATCCTCGGTGGTAGCCGTTAGTGTTGCCCCCTTGGCCAGGGCATCCACCAACTCGCCGAGATACATCTGCGGCACCCGCGCCCGGACTTCCAGCCCCTGTATCGGATAGATGCTCAACAACGCCTGATTGCGGGATACCTGATCGCCAGCCGCCACTTGCAGGTTGGTGACCATACCGTCAAAAGGCGCTGTTGATACCGCCCGCTCACCGTCCAGTTCTGCCGTGGTCAGACTGGCCCGGGCCTGCGACAACCGGGCTTCCAGGCTTTGCAGCCGGGCCGGATGCTCGGCTATGGCCCGCTCCCGGATACGAAGGGTCAACTCCGCCCTCGCCAGCGCATCGGTGGCAGCCTCAAGGCTTTCGCGGGAGGCCAGGTTACGCTCAACCAGCGACTGAATACGCTCAAACTGGCGACGGGCGTTGTCCAGAATGGCCTTTTCACTCTCCAGGGATCGCTGATCGTTGCGGTATCGCACCTGTTCGGACCGCACCTGCGCCTCCAGGTCGGCGACCTGGGCCCGGGCCTGGGCAAGTACCGGCTCGATATCGGCGGAATCCAGCGCGATCAGCAAGTCACCTTCGCTCACCTGCTGCCCTTCCCGTACCGGTAACCGGTCAATACGCCCGGCCAGAGTGGCGGTGATGGTCTGCAGATCCGGCGCCACCACCTCACCATACAGAGGCAACACCGGGGTCGCTCGAGTGGGCTTGACCTTCTGCACCTGCACCAGCCAGCTACGCTCGGTGGCGGATACTTCCGCCGGTTCCGGCCGGGTTGCCTTCAAAAGCAGGAAGCCGGCAATACCCAGGGCGATCATCAACAGGGGAAGCAGTTTTCTGGACATGGACAGTCAATACTCTGATTAAATGAAAGTGCGCGAAGGCAACGAATTTACTATACAATTTTCAACAGGTTCCGGATTACTCCGGCAGGTTTCCCGGCTTCAGGACCGACTCCGTTGGACGCCACTCACGATACTCTGATCAACGTCACCCTGCTGAACATCCTTCTGGTGTGTGCCGTTGTAGTGATACATAACGAAGTCCTGATCCGTTTGAGTAGCCTCTTGGGACGAATGCGGCAAAGCCACCACTTCCGCTTGATCGTCGCAGTGCTCGGCTGCCTTACCGCCCATGCTCTTCAGGTCTGGATATTTGCCACGGCCTTTTATTTCATGCACCACGCGGATGGCTGGGGCCAGTTGCTTGGCAATTTCAACGGCTCCATGCTGGACTGTACCTATTTTTCTTTCACAACCTTTACCACCCTCGGCTACGGCGATATTGAAGCCGTTGGCATGCTCCGTCATCTGACCGGCATCGAGGCCCTGACAGGGCTGGTCCTGATTACCTGGAGCGCCTCCTTCCTGTTCCTCGAAATGCAGCGCTACTGGCCAACCCGGTAGCAAATGACCCGGCGTCAAATCCACCGGCAACGCGCAAGTGTGTAGTACAGAAGCGGAACCACCAGAACCGTCAGCAAAGTGGACATGGCCAGGCCAAAGACCAGCGATATCGCCAGGCCGTTAAAAATCGGATCGTTCAGAATAAAGTAAGCACCCACCATCGCCGAGATCGCCGTCAACGCGATGGGTTTGATGCGCACCGCGCCCGCCAGAACCACCGCCTCATCAAGCTCGACACCCTCCTCAATCAGCTGCCGGATAAACACCACCAGCAGGATCGAGTTGCGCACGATGATCCCGGCCAGGGCAATCATGCCAATCATGCTGGTGGCGGTGAACTCGCGCCCCAGCAGCGCATGGCCGGGCATGATGCCGATCAGGGTCAGCGGTATGGGCGCCATGATCACCAGCGGCAGAATATAGGAACGGAACTGCGCCACCAGCAGAACGAAGATCATAAACACACCCACGCTGTAAGCCGCGCCCATGTCCCGGAAGGTTTCGTAGGTGATCTGCCATTCGCCGTCCCATTTCAGGGTGCCCTTCTCCGGCAATGGGGGCTGGTCGATGAAATACTGCTCCGGGGCCCCCGCTTGCTGGTTCAGACGCTCGACCATGGCAAACATGCCATACAGCGGCGAATCGATCTCCCCCGCCATGTCCGCCGTCACATAGGTCACCGGCAGCAGATCCTTGTGGTAGATCGCGCCCATCCAGTCGGCTTCGCGAACGTCGGCAATGCTTGCCAGGGGGACCAGTGCGCCGCTGCGGCTCCGCACCTTCAGCGATAACAGCACCGATGGCTGGGCCTTGTCGCCTTCACCCAGAATCACCCGTATCGGAACAGGGTATTTGGCATGATCATCATGCAGGAAGCTGACCCCGGTTCCCCCCAGGGCGGTCTGCAGGGCACCGACCACCTGGGCCTGGGAAACACCAAGGCGTGCCGCACGGTCCCGATCCACCACCACTTCCCACTGCCGTGTGGGTGCCTCCAGGGTGGTGTCGATATCCACCAAGCCATCGACGCTGGTCATGCCTTCGGCCACTTGCCGGGCCAGCTCTGCCCGGCGGGTTTCATCCACCGCATAGATCTCGGCCACCACGGGTGAGAGTACCGGCGGCCCGGGTGGCACTTCGACAATCTTCACACTGGCTCCGTACCGGTCACCGATTTCGGTCAGTGGGTCCCGGAGGGATTGTGCAATCGTATGGGACGACCGGTCCCGACTCTCTTCATCCATGAGATTGATCTGTATATCCCCGTGGTAGGGATCGCCACGCAGGTAATACTGCCGCACCAGGCCATTGAAATTGATGGGTGAGGCGGTGCCGGCGTAGGTTTGCCAGTTGGCCACTTCGTCCACCGTTTCCAGGTAGCTGCCCATATCCAGCAACACCCGCTGGGTCTGCTCCATGGGCGTGCGCTCGGGCATGTCGACCACAACCTGAAGTTCCGACTTGTTGTCGAACGGCAGCATCTTCAGGATCACCGCCTGGAACACCGGCAATGACGAAGCCACGAGGGTAAGACCCACCACCCCCAGTGCCAGCAAACGGCGCCGCCAGGGATGATCCCCCAGGAATGGCCCGAGCACGGTCCGGAAAATTCGCAGGGATAACGGGCTGACGCCATCCGCAGAGCTGGACGCCTCCTCGGCTTCGGCAGCCTGCTGCCCCTTCTTGTGTTTGAGAAGCCTGAAAGCCAGCCAGGGGGCCACCACGAAGGCGACAACCTGGGACAGCACCATACCCGCGGAGGCATTGATCGGAATCGGGCTCATGTAGGGGCCCATCAGGCCACTGACAAACGCCATCGGAATCAGCGCCGCCATGATGGTGAGACTGGCCATGATGGTAGGCGTGCCCACTTCATCCACGGCCACCGGGATGATGTCCTTGACCGCACGACGGGAGTTCTGGATCCGGCGATTGATGTTCTCGGTGATGACGATGCCGTCGTCCACCAGGATGCCGATGGAGAATATCAGCGCGAACAGGGACACCCGGTTCAGGGTAAATCCCCATGCCCAGGAGAACACCAGGGTCAGCAGCAGGGTAATCAGAACCGCGATGCCGACAATCAGGGCCTGGCGCCAGCCCATGGCCGCCAGCACCAGCAGCACAACGCACAAAGTGGCGGAGATCAGATCGGTAATCAGTTTGCGGGCTTTCTGGGAGGCGGTTACGCCATAGTCCCGGGTGACCAGCACTTCCACCGATTCCGGCAGGGCCCGGTTGCGCAGCTGGTCCAGACGCTCTTCAATGGCCGTGGTGATATTGATGGCGTTCTCGCCCGGCTTCTTGGCGATGGCCAGGGTAACTGCCGGATAAACCTCGCCGGGCTGGCCAGCCACGCCGGCTTCCCGGGGCGGCCCGAATCCGGTCATTACACTCTGGTCCGCCACGGTGCCTCCCCGGCGGACCTGCGCCACGTCCTCCAGGTACACCGCGGAGCCATTGTGCATGCCCACGACAAGGCGCCGGACATCCTCCACGGTTTCCAGCAGCGTTCCGGCCTGGACCGGTATCGACAGGTTGTCCCGGGCAATCCGTGCCTCCTGGCTGCTGGTGTTGGCCGCCATCAGGGCGTTCCGGATGTCATCGATGGTGAGGTTGAACCCCGCCAGCAACGCCGGATCGAACCGGATATCGACCCGATCCGGGATCCCGCCGGTGGTATAGACATCCCGGGTGCCGGGGACCCGTTTCAGGGCGACTTCCAGCATGTGCGCCAGGCGAGTCAGTTCCTCCCCCGTATGCCCGTTGACCGGATCATAGAGAGTGAGTGTCATCACCGGGACATCATCAATGCCCTTGGGCTTGACCACCGGCTGGGCAGCGCCCAGGTTGGGCGGCAACCAGTCCTGGTTGGAATACACCTGATTGTAGAGCCTGACCAGGGCTTCCTGCCGCGGGATGCCCACCTCGAACTGCACCGTGATCACCGCCTGGCCCTGGCGGGACACGGAATAGACATGCTCGACGCCCTTGATCTCGCCCATCACCTGTTCGGCCGGCGTGGCGATCGCGCTTTCCACCTCCCGGGTGCTGGCGCCCGGAAACGCCACCATGATATCGGCCATAGTGACGTCAATCTGGGGTTCTTCCTCTTTGGGTGTGACCACCACAGCCAGCACGCCAAGAATGATCGCCAGAATGGCCAGCAACGGTGTCAGGTGGTTGTCCTGGAAGACTCGGGCAATGGCGCCGGAGGGGCCAACAGGCGGCAAATCACGGCTCACGGGCTCGACTCCTCGCCCGTTCTTTCAAGCGGACTCAGGCGCTCGCTGCCCACCAGCACAGACGGGTTTGTGACTACCCGCTCGCCCTCGCTCAGGCCCGCAAGAACCTCCAGCCGGCCATTGTCCCGCACCCCGGTGCGAACCTGCCTCAGCCTGGGCTGATCCTGATCATCGAGCACAAATACCGCCCGGAGCTCGCTGCGTTGAATCAGGCTGCTTAACGGAACCCACAGGGTCTCGCGGCTGGCAACCGGCACACTGACCTTCACCAGCATGCCGGGAAACAGCGAGCCATTGGGCTCACTCAGTCGCATCCGCAGACGGAAGGTGTGAGTTTGCGGATCGGCATAGGGGTAGAAGGTCATCTCACCGGTTTCCAGCACCCGGCCATCAGCCAGGGTGACCTGGGCCTGACGCTCCATACGGGCCAGTTCGGCATACTTCTGGGGAAGATCCACCACAACCCGGAGCTGCTCCAGGGACAAGCCGCTGAGCAGCGGCTGGCCGGGGTTGACCGCTTCTCCGACTTCGACATGCCGTTCGGTAAGAATGCCACCGTAGGGTGCCAGCACACGGGTATAGGAGAGTTGCTCCTGGGCCTCGGAAACCGAAGCCCGGGCGCGTTCGACCCGGGCCCTGGCAGCGGCAAGGTTGTTGCGGGCCTGGTCGAATTCCTGCCTGGACACAAGGCCACGCTCGTGTACCGCTTCAATACGCTCAAAGCGCTGCCCCGCATCCGCCAATGCCGCCTCGGCCTCCTCAAGCCCGGCCTCGGCCTGGCGCAGACGGGACCGCTGTTCGCTGTCCTCCAGCTGGACAATCAGGTCTCCGGCAGCCACGGAATCATCAACGTCGAAAGGCAGGCGCTGCACGGTGCCACTGGTCTGCGCAGAAACAGTACTTTGCTGTACGGCCTCAATAACGCCATCGAGGTGCACAGTCTCTTGCAGTTCGCCTCGCTCGGTGACCGCTGTTGTCACCGGCTGGGCAGGCGACGCCTGCTGTGCCTCCGCCGTTGGGGCCAGCAAGCCCAGAGTGATCATCAATCCTGCAGCAGCCATTCGCCCCATGAAGCCCTCCGGGAAATCATTTTGGTTATTACCTAATAACCGGAGATTATCAAAATTCGCAGCTGGAAAACACGAGAGCGGGTCTACCCGGCCGACACTCGAGTGCCCGCCGATCCTTCCAGAATGGCCAAGGCGTCCTGCAGCCGTCCAATGCCGCTGATTCCGCCAGCCTCGGCAAAATCGCAGGCGGCCTGCAGTTTCGGACCCATGGAGCCGGCAGGCATCTCCAGGGCCCGTGCCTCTGACACTGTCAATTCCGAAAGCGCCGTCGACCGGTCGGTCCCGAAATCCCGGTAGACCGCCTCAACATCCGTTAGCAGGAGCAACGCGTCCGCACCCAGTTGCCTGGCCAACAAGGCACTGGCGGCATCCTTGTCGATGACCGCCTCAATACCGACCATGCTGCCGTCGTCCCTGCGCAGCACCGGTATTCCGCCACCCCCGGCACACACCACAACCACCCCCTGATCGAGCAACAGTTTCAGCACGCGCATGTCCGGTATTTCCAGAGGTTTCGGCGACGCCACCACACGGCGCCACTTGTTACCGTCCGGCGCAATACTCCAGCCCGCACCCTCTGCCCGGCGCTCAGCCTCCTCGCGTTCATAGACCGGTCCCACGAATTTGGTCGGATTTTCGAAAGCTGGGTCCTTGGGATCCACCACCACCTGAGTCAGCAAAGTCGCGACCGGTCGGTCGTGTCCGAGGGCGTTTTCCAGTTCCTGCTCGATCATATAGCCGATCATGCCCTCGGTTTCCGCACCCAGGACATCCAGCGGGTAAGCCTCATCCGGTTTGTAGGAAGCGCCCTGTAAAGCCAGCAGCCCCACCTGGGGCCCGTTGCCATGGGTGACCACCAGGTCGTGACCGGCCCGGACAACTGCGGCCAGCGATCGGGCCGCAATCTGCACATTGTTGCGCTGAACCTCTGCAGTCAGCGGCTCCCCGCGCTTCAAGAGGGCATTTCCCCCCAACGCTGCCACAACCAGCATGTCAGCCTCCCAGGGTCGCCACGAGGACGGCCTTGATGGTATGCATGCGGTTCTCGGCCTGATCGAAAACAATCGAAGCCGGGCTTTCGAACACCTCTTCCGTCACCTCCATGGCGTCTATGCCATAGGTTTCCTGAATCTCCTTGCCCACCACGGTTTCGGTGTTGTGAAAGGCCGGCAAGCAGTGCATGAACCGAACCCGCGGATTGCCGGTTTTGGCCATCAGGGCCGCATTCACCTGGTAAGGCATCAGCAGTTTGATCCGTTCGGCCCATTTTTCCTTTGGCTCGCCCATCGAGACCCAGACATCGGTATACACGAAATCGACTCCGGCAACCGCGGCGTCGATATCTTCGGTAATGGTGATGCGTGCTCCGGTTTCAGCCGCCAGCGCTCGCGCTTCCTCCTGCACGGCCTGATTGGGCCAGCAGGCCTTCGGTGCGCACAAGCGCACGTCCATGCCCATCTTGGCGCCACCAATCAACAGGCTGTCGCCCATGTTGTTGGCGGCATCGCCGATGAACACGTAGGCCACATCCCGCAACGGCTTTTCCACATGCTCCTGCATGGTCAGGAAATCCGCCAGTATCTGGGTGGGGTGAAATTCATTGGTGAGCCCGTTGTAGACCGGCACGCCGGCGTACTGCGCCAGCTCTTCGACAACGGATTGTCCGAACCCCCGGTACTCGATGGCGTCGTAGACCCTGCCAAGCACCCGCGCCGTATCCTTCACCGATTCCTTGTGCCCGATGTGGGTTCCGGTCGGCCCCAGGTAGGTAACCCGCGCCCCCTGGTCGAAGGCGGCCACTTCAAACCCGACCCGGGTTCGAGTGGAGTTTTTCTCGAAGATCAGCGCGATGTCCTTGCCGTCGAGTTTGGGCACTTCAGTGCCAGCATACTTGGCGGTCTTGAGATCCGCCGACAGCTTCAGCAAAAAGGCGATTTCCCTGGGGCTAAAATCCCGCAGTGTCAGAAAATGCCGGTTCTTGAGATTGAAAGCCATTGAGCCTCTCCTTTACTGTCAGACAGCATCGCGAATGGTTGGACAACTCATGCAGCGACCGCCGCCCCGGCCACGCCCAAGTTCCGCTCCCGGTATTGCCAACACTTCGATGCCTGCAGCTTCCAGAGCAGCGTTGGTATCGTCATTGCGATCATAGCCAACGACGACCCCTGGGCTTAACGCCAGGACGTTATTGCCGTCGTTCCACTGCTCACGCTCTCGCTCCGCCGGGTCATAACCGCCGGTGGGAACGATCTCCAGTTGCTTATAACCCAGTACGTCGGCTACTACTTCGAACAACGGACGCGGGTCCTGACGAAATGCGAGATGCTTTTTGCCCTCTCCGGGGCGCAGGTCATAGCAGACCATTTCATCGGCCACTTCCTTGAACGTCGTGACCACATTGCCGCCACAGAAGGTAAAGACGGTATCCAGATGCATCGCTGATCGGGACTTGGGTATCTGGCAGGCAACGACGCGCTCGGCTGTGCCACTTTCAAAAAGCGACCTGGCCAACTGACCAATAGCCTGAGGGGACGAGCGCTCCCCCATACCCACCAACACGACACCATTACCCACCGGCATGACATCCCCACCCTCCAGGGAGGCAAGACCGTGGTCTTTGAGAGGATCGCCCCAGTGCACATTAACCTTGCCGGCAAATTTGGGATGGAATTTGTAGATACCCGCCATAAGCAGGGTTTCTGGCTTCCGCGCCGGCCAGTACATGGGGTTCAGGGTGACGCCACCATAGATCCAGGCGCTGTTATCGCGGGTGAACAGGAAGTTTGGCAGTGGCGGCAACACGAAGCCGTAATGACCGAGATGGTTGCCAAACAGGCCAACCGGATCAAAAGGCAGATCGGCTACTTCAAGGCCTCCAATAAGAAACTCTGCCAGCCTGGTCCCCGGCAGTTCGTCCATCCAGGCACGTAGATCCGAGACCATCCCGACACCGATTTCGTTCCAGGTAATGCGATGATCCAGTATCCATTTGCGAGCCTTCGCGATATCCAGCGTCTCCGCCAGCAACTCGTTGACGTCCAGCACCTCAACGCCCCGGGCACGCATGAGGCCTGAAAACACGTCATGGTCTTTCTGGGCCTGCTTGACCCAGAAGACATCATCGAACAACAGCGCATCGCAATTGGAGGGCGTCAGGCGACGGTGCGCCAACCCAGGCCGACAAACGATGACCTGGCGCAGGGTTCCGGTTTCAGAGTGCACTCCAAGAGTGTGTTCAGACATGACAAAGCTCCTTTTGTCGAGTGTTCACAGCATTGCGCCGAGGCTTATGACTATCGTGATGAACACGGTCAGGATAAGCAGCAAGGGCCAGATGAAGGCGAGCCAACGATCGTAGGACACCCGCCCGATGGCAAGCCCGCCGACGACAACCGCAAAGGTGGGGTTGATCAGATTTACGAGGCCATTGGCAGACTGGTAAGCCGTCACGACGAGGTCTCGTCCGACGCTGGCAAAATCCGCCAGCGGGGCGAGGATCGGCATGGAGAGAACGGCGAGACCGGAAGAAGATGGTACGAAGAAACTCATGCCAACTTCGATCCAGAACATCAGGTTGATAAAGGCCAGCTCGGGCAAACCTCCCAGCGAGGTTTCGGCGCTGTGAAGGATGGTATCGGCAATCATGCCCTGCTCCATGATCACAACAATGCCCCTGGCGAGCCCAACCACCAGGGCAACCCCAAGCAGATCCCGCGCACCATCAACGAAGCTGCCAGTAAGTTTCTTCTCGCCCAGCCGCGCAACAATGCCGATGACGATGGCCGCACCAAAGAACAAAGAGCCCATC
This sequence comes from Marinobacter sp. EN3, assembly GCF_000475315.1. NCBI lineage: Bacteria > Pseudomonadati > Pseudomonadota > Gammaproteobacteria > Pseudomonadales > Marinobacteraceae > Marinobacter > Marinobacter sp. EN3. Next base: position 26,243 of record NZ_AXCC01000011.1, on the reverse strand, counting down.
CGGGCCATCCACCATCCCTGGGATGACACACCCCAGATCATCACGGCAAAGGTCAGGGCAAATATAATCAGGGCAATAATTTGAGTGGTAGTCAGCTTGGCGCTGTGAATCTCTTGCTCGTGATCCTCCAGGAACAGCTTCTTGTGCGCTGGCCACTGCCTGGCAACCACGGATCTCGACGGATCGGCTTTTACCCGGCGAGCATACCGCATCACGTAGCCGATACAGATCACCAGACCGCCAATCAACAGAATAAACCGCAATACGATTCCATCTGTGAAAGGGATACCGGCAGCATTGGCTGCAATCACGGTGGCAAACGGGTTAATCGTGGAACCCAGAACGCCAATACCGGCGCCGATAAGGATAATGGCAACCCCCGTTACGGCGTCGTACCCGGCCGCAAGTATCACGGGAATCAGAATGGCGTAAAAGGCCAGGGTTTCCTCGGCCATTCCGTAGGTCGTGCCACCGATCGCGAAGAGCACCATTAATATTGGTATCATCCAGATCTCGTGACCTTTCAGATGCCGCATCGCACTTCGAATACCAGTGTCTATCGCGCCCGTGGCGTTCATCACACCGAGAAAGCCCCCCAGAAATAACACAAACAGAGCGACGTCAATGGCATTGGCAGCATAGCTGTCCGGGTCATAAAAACCGCCAGTGGGGGCCAGCATTACATCAACGAAGCCCTGAGGGTTCGGGTCAACAATCTGATAGGTGCCGGGCACCGCCACTTCCCGCCCAACCTCTTCATTCATGGCTCGCTCGTACTGCCCCGCAGGAATGATCCAGGTCAGCGCGGCCACCAGAATAATCAGGCCGAAAAGGATTGTATAAGCGGTGGGGAAGCGGGAAGCGAGGTCGGTTTCAGGATTTTCTGGCAACTGTTCGTCTTCGGTCACGATGCGTCTCCTTTCCGTAATCGCATGGTGCAGACAAGTCCTTTTCGGGGATCCCAACAGGCTTGGAGTTTCCCGGCGGTTATGAGCCACTCGTACAAATCTGCATGGCTACAGCATAGTTCATGAAATGGGGCCCGAAGTTGAGGTAGCGCAATTCTTGATCGGCCATAAAAAAGCCCCGAGTGGAGCGTTAGCACCACCCGGGGCATCAATGTCGCCCGCCGGCTATGAGAAGCGGGCAACCGCCATAATCGTTTTACCACCGGGCCGTAAGCGCTGCGCGCAAGGTGCGCCCCGGCTCATTGACCCGGAACACCCCGCTGTCGGCCAGGTTGTCCTTGCTGACATGGTTCGCCCAGGTATTGTCGAACAGGTTATCCACTGCCCAGGTCAGGCTCAGATTGGCCATGAGCGGATGGGTGCCGGACAGGTTGAATACGCCGTATCCAGGTGAAGTACTGGGGTCCAGTCCGGATTCCAGGTCTACCCGATCCTGGCGACGGGCCAGTTGCCATTCGGCTTCCAGGGTGTGTCCCTGGTAGTGCCAGCCCAGCGTCTGGATAAACTGGATGGGCGGAATCCGCGGCAGCGCCTTATCGGCATCGCGGTTTTCCCCGCGCACCGAGGCCAGCTTGCTGGTGCTGCTCCAGGTACCGTTGGTCCATCCCAGCATGCCCTCTACGCCGAGGAGGCGGGCGCTGATATTTTCGTAGCGGGTATCCGTCGTGTTATTGGGATTGCGGATGTCAAAGCGGTAAACATAGTCATCCACCTGGTCCACCCAGACAGCCGGGCGCCAGCTCCACTCTCCCTGGTTGCCGGGCAGGCTGACTTCCAGCTTGTGGTGTTTTTCGGTATCCAGATCCGGATTCCCGATCCAACTGCCTTTCATGGTCTTTCGAGCAACATAGCGCTCATTCACGCTGGGGGAGCGCACGCTGTGGCTGGCCGTAACCTCAAGGGCCTGGACCGGAGAAACACGCCATTCTCCGGTCAGGAAACCGCTTACGTTGTCATCGTTGGCTTCGGTATCGCTTGCACCATAGGCCGAGGCGTAAAGCCCGGAAGGGGAGAACGTCATCATACCGCCGGCCATCGGAGTAAACGTCTGATCGGCACGGGTGGCATCCATTTCCACACGGTCATAACGGATGCCGGCACCGAGGCGGGCGTTGGCGCGGATCTGGTGGAAGGCTTCCACAAACACACCTACCCGGTCTCGCTCAACGCCCGGCCACATCAAAGAGGCCTCGTGGTCGAGATTCATGCCGTTGTACATGGTGGCGTCCCACTCATTGCTTTCCACATCCACACCAAAGGCAATATCTTTGGTGTAGTTGATGGTCTGATCCAGCACCAGTCGGGCGCCCCGGGTACGGGTTTCCGAGTTGGTCTGCATTTTCATGGGCATACCCATATTTACCGGCGGCTCACGCAGGCTGAAATTATCCATCACGTGATCCACATCTGCCTGCCAGGCCATCAGGTTCCAGCCGCCGCTGGCGACCGGCGCTCCCAGCTCCAGCCGGTACAGGTCGGTATCCGTTTTCGGTGCATCCATACCCCGGCCGGGAAACTTTACATCCCGCTCTTCCTGGCGGCTGACCAGGCCCTTGATGTAGAAGCCATTATCAGCGGTCCAGGCAGCATCCACCCGGCCTTCAGAGTTTTTGTAGGCGCTACGGACTTCGTTACCGTCGCCGTCTTCATAGTCGTCGGCTTCGTCGTAGCCGCCAGCGAGGCGGATAAACGTTTCCTTGTCACCGACCGCCACGCTGCCATTCACCAGCTTGCCTTCGCCATTGTCGGCACCGCCGACGGTCAGGTGGCCGGTTGTGCGGTTGTCATCCGCAAATTCCGGGGCGGCGGTGGTGGCGACCACCTGGCCGCCGGCAATCGGGCCCCAGCGCAGGGTGCGGTTGCTGGTGCGCACTTCCAGCACCGGCGCCAGCGCTGTGCTCAAGCGGCTGGTGGGCGGATCCATCCGGCTCGGGCAGGCACCTTCCACCCGCATGCCATCAAGGAGAACCTCCACCCGCTCTTCATTCTGGCCACGGATCACCGGGTCCAGACCACGGCCACCCATGCGCGACAGCGAAACCCCGGCATCCGAGGACAGTCGCTGCACCGGTTCGGTCTGAATGGCCGCGGCAGACAGCCGGGCGGCTTCGGCCGACTGACCTTCGGTCACCCGGATCAAGATCGGGGCAGTGGTTTCAGACTGGGCATGGGCAAGAGGTGCGACAGCATAGCCGGCCATCACAAGGCTGATACAGCGAGCCAGGTGGGTTTTTCTCATCATGGTGTGGCGGGTCCTTGGAGCGTTCGGATCAGGTGTTTCGTGAATTAGCCGGAATTGTATGCCGCTTCTTTTTCACTGGCTTGAGACACAATGCCGCACCCCCTTGGGGGTATCTCCGCCGGGTGGGCCACCGGGCTTAGCAGCGGATTCACTTGCCAACTACCGCACCGCTGTGGTGCAATCACTGCCCTTTTTTTGGGCACCGCATTTCCCTGCGACCTTCAATACGCGTATTCCGAGGGCATGACACCATGACTGCAAAACTCGACGAAAAGCTGGAACCGATCTTTCGGGACGTTCTTCATCGCAACCCGGGTGAGAAAGAATTCCACCAGGCGGTTCACGAAGTACTGGAAACCCTGGGGCCCGTGCTGGTGAAGTACCCGGAGTTCGCGGACAAGAAGATCATCCAGCGCATCTGCGAACCCGAGCGCCAGATCATCTTCCGTGTGCCCTGGCAGGACGACAGCGGTGAGATCCACATCAACCGCGCCTTCCGTGTCGAGTTCAACAGTGCCCTTGGCCCCTATAAAGGTGGCATGCGTTTTCACCCATCTGTTTACCTCGGCATCATCAAGTTCCTGGGCTTCGAACAGATCTTCAAGAATGCCCTGACCGGACTGCCCATCGGCGGTGGTAAAGGCGGCAGCGACTTCGACCCGAAAGGCAAGTCGGACGACGAAATCATGCGTTTCTGCCAGAGCCTGATGACCGAACTGTACCGCCATCTGGGCGAGTACACCGACGTTCCCGCCGGTGACATCGGCGTCGGTGGCCGCGAGATCGGCTACCTGTTCGGCCAATACAAGCGCATCACCAACCGCTACGAATCCGGCGTATTCACCGGCAAGGGCCTGGACTGGGGCGGCAGTCGCGCCCGTACCGAGGCCACCGGTTACGGCACCGTGTTCTTCACCCACGAAATGCTCAAGGCTCGTGGTGACTCCCTGGAAGGCAAGACCGTGGTGGTGTCAGGCTCCGGCAACGTAGCCATCTATGCCATCGAAAAATGCCACGAACTGGGCGCCAAGGTAATTGCCTGCTCCGACTCCCAGGGCATGATCGTGCATGAGAAGGGCATTGACCTGCAGACGGTCAAGCGCATCAAGGAAGTGGAGCGCCGCCGCATCAGCGCCTACACTGAATACCACAAAGACGCCAGGTACGTGGAAGACGGCAACATCTGGAGCGTTCCGTGTGATGTGGCCCTGCCTTGCGCCACCCAGAACGAACTCAACGGCAGCGATGCCAAGACCCTGGTGGAAAACGGCTGTATCGCAGTTGCCGAAGGCGCCAACATGCCGACCACGCCGGAAGGCATCATCATCTTCCAGGACGCCAAGATTGCTTACGGCCCGGGCAAGGCCGCTAACGCCGGTGGTGTTGCAACTTCCGCCCTGGAAATGCAGCAGAACGCCAGCCGCGATTCCTGGACTTTCGATTACACCCAGAAGCGCCTTGAGGAAATCATGATCGATATCCACAAGAACTGTTACGAGACCGCCGCAGAGTTTGGCGCTCAGGGTAACTATGTGCTGGGCGCGAACATCACCGGGTTCCTTCGCGTAGCCAAGGCTATGACCGCCATGGGCGTGATCTGATCACGCCATGACGCACCAGCAGCCTCAGCAGACCACAGACCGGGTGTCCACCGGACTGCCCGGTCTGGATGAGGTGCTGGATGGCCTGCGAATCGGCGACAATGTTGTCTGGCGGGTCTCCGATCTGGACGATTACCGCCGATTCGTTCTTCCCTTTCTGGATGCTGCCGCCGACGCCGGCCGGCAGATCATCTATCTCCGCTTCGGCGAGCATCCGCCGATCATTGACCAGCACCCTGCGGTGCGCACCATCACTATTGATGCCCTCGGCGGTTTCGAGAGTTTTACCAGCCGGGTCTGGCACCTGATCGAACAACATGGCCGCGGCGCCTTCTACGTTTGCGACAGCCTGAGTGAGCTACTCAATGCCTGGGCCACCGACGCCATGGTGGGCAATTTTTTCCGGGTAGTGTGTCCCTTCCTGTTCGAACTGGATACCGTCGCCTGGTTCACCCTGCACCCGGACCGACACTCCCGGATGACCCTGGACCGGATTCGCCAGACCACCCAGGTGCTGATTGATGTACACCGCCACGGCGACGATGTGCAGATTCATCCCATCAAGGCCTGGCGCCGGCAATCACCGACCATGTTCCTGCCCCATCGGGAACAGGCTGGCCAGTTCTGGCCGATTACCGACAGCAGCGATGCCACCCGCTTGCAGGCCTCGCTGGAATCCGGGCACCTGCATCGCCAGCCACTGCTGGATTACTGGGACAGACTGTTCCAGGAAGTCAGCCGGGCCGTTTTTGAACAGGACCAGACCTGCATGCCTGATCTGCAGGAGCAGGTTCTGCAGGTGATGATCAGCCGCGACCCCAAGATTCTGGAACTGGCCCGGCGCTACCTGACTCTGGAGGATCTGCTCACCATTCGCAGCCGTCTGGTTGGCAGCGGTTATATTGGCGGCAAGGCCACAGGCATGCTGATTGCCCGGAACATTCTGCTGAAAGATGCGCCTGAACTCTGGCAGCCGAATCTGGAACCCCACGATTCCAGCTACCTGGGCACCGATGCCTACTATGCGTTTCTGGTCCACAATGGCCTGTGGCCGGCAATCATGCGACAACGCTCGCCAGAGGGTTATCTGAGTGAAGCACCCTCCCTGCGCCAGGCCATTCTGACCGGGCAGTTCCCGGCGGAAGTCCGCTCGGAACTGGAGCGCCTGCTCGACCACTACGGCCAATACCCCATCCTGGTGCGCTCATCCAGCCTGCAGGAGGATGGTTTCGGCAACGCCTTTGCCGGCAAATACGACAGCGTCTTCCTGATCAACCAGGGGGCACCGGAACAGCGACTGGCGGAACTGGAAGATGCCATCCGACAGGTCTACGCCTCGTCCATGAGCGAAGACGCTCTGGTGTACCGTAAACAACGGGGGCTGGACCAGCGCGAGGAGCCTATGGCTCTGCTGATCCAGCGGGTGAATGGCCGTTTCCATGGCCGCTACTACCTGCCGGATGCGGCCGGCGTTGGGGTATCCAGAAACACCTTTGCCTGGGACAGCAACATGGACCCGAAAGCGGGCATGGTGCGCCTGGTTATGGGGTTGGGCACCCGGGCCGTGGATCGAATTGAAGGCGACCACGCCTGCGTGATGGCGCTGGACCATCCTGGCCGGCAACCATTCCGCAATCCGGACGAACACTACCGGTTCTCCCAGCATCTGGTGGATCTGCTCGACCTGCAGGAAGGCCATCTGGAAACCCGGCCCCTGAGCCAGTTACTGGAAACCGTTAGCGACCTGCCCATGGCGCACATGGGCGAGATCGACCGGGCCGCCAGTGCTCGGGCGGAACAGATTGGCCTGCCAGGGCCAGTGTGGCGGCTCACCTTCCGGCCGCTGGTTCAGGCCAGCTCGTTTATTCAGCGGCTGTCGTCCTTGTTATCGACCCTGGAGGCCGGCTATCAGCATCCCGTGGATGTCGAGTTCACCCTGCACCTGGATGAGCACGGCGAACCGGCCTTCAACCTGGTGCAGTGCCGGCCACTGGCCACCATTGGCGAAACCGGCCCAGTCACACTGCCGGAACACCTGCCAGCAGAGCGGGAGATTTTCCGCACCCAGGGCCATTTCATGGGCGGCAACATCAATCTGGCGATCGAGCGGGTCATCCGTGTAGATGCAGCTGTTTACGCCAGTCTGAATACCAACCAGCGTTACGAAGTCGCCCGCCGTGTCGGCGAGATCGTGCGGGAATCCAGCAAAAGCACCCTGCTGATCGGCCCCGGCCGCTGGGGCACCAGCAGCCCGGAACTGGGCGTACCGGTCAGGTTTGCCGATATCGCCGGGGTCAGTGCTTTGGTGGAGGTATCCGAAAACGCCGGCGACATGGTGCCGGATCTGTCCTATGGCTCTCATTTCTTTCAGGATCTGGTGGAAACCGGTATTGCCTATGTGGCGCTGTTTCCGGAATCCGGGCAGTGCCATTACCAGCCTGACCATCTGCCCGGAGAAATCTCCCAGCCCGATAACGCCAGTGACATTGAACGCGCCATCAGGGTGTATGTCATGAATCAGTCGCCTATTCAGCTGGCCGGCGATGTGGTTCGCCAGGAACTGGTGTGCTACCGGCCGGTTGACCCGAAGCAATAGCCAGAGGTTTTTCGCGCCGACATCGGCTACACGCTGGTAGAATGCCCCCATGGAATGGCTGACACACTCACAGACCGGTTTTCGCCAGGCCGCCCGTTACCTTCTGGGCATGCGGCTGGCCATCATTGTCACCTTGCTGGTGGCCGTTGCGGTTGCCGAAACCACCATCACCCTTGCCCATCGGGCCGAGGCCCTGCTGCTGTGCCTGCTGTACGGTGTTCTGGCCACGCTCGGGTGGTTGTGGTTCAGCCGGCGCCCGCCCGCCTCTGCGTTTTTTGTCAGCCTTACGCTCGCGGCCGATCTTGTGCTTATCGGGTTCTGGCTTTACCTCACCGGGGGTTACACCAACCCTCTGGTCTCACTCCTGCTGCTGCCGATTGCGGTCGCCATCATCCTGGTGCCCGGGCGCCAGGGTATCGTCCTGACGGTATCCGGTATTCTGGTGTACACCGCCCTGGTGCTCTGGCATACGCCCGCTATTGAACACCAGCACCACGGCAGCGACCTGGCCCAGCTGCACCTGGTGGGCATGTGGGTAACCTTTGCCCTGACCGCCGCCATTCTGCTGCTGGTGGTGGGCACCCTGGCCCGCCAGCTGAGAGCACAGCAGTCCCAGCTTGGGCAGTTCCGGGAAAACCGGCTTCGGGACGAGCAGATAATTTCCCTGGGCCTGTCGGCCGCTGCCGTCGCCCATCGGCTTGGAACACCTCTGAACACCATGACGCTGTTGCTGGATGAAATTCGTTCTGCCACCGCGGGGCGGGGCGACGAACATCTGGAAGAGGACCTGGGCATGATGCAGCAACAGCTGGCACTATGCAGCGGGCATCTGCAACAGCTGACCCAGGCCGCCATCGAAGCCCGCAACGCAAAACTGGAAAACCTGGCGGTATCCACCTGGCTGAAACGGCTTCGGGAGTCTGCAACATTGCTCTGGCCCGCCGGGCCGATACGCTGGGCAGACGAGTGTCCTGAGGCAACGGTCGCGGTAGATGCCACCCTCGATCAGGCGGTGCTGAACCTTCTCGCCAACGCCCTGACCGCAAGCCCGCAATGGGTCGCCGTCAGTTGCCAGAGGGCCGACAATGCACGGGTCGAGATCATCGTCGAAGACCACGGCGATGGTCTGGAAAGTGCCTTTGCCGGTGCGCCGGGCGAAGACGTGGTGGATTCCCGCAACGGCCTGGGGGTGGGGCTGTTTCTGTCCAACGCCACCATACAGCGACTGGGCGGCTACCTTCGTGCCCGGGTGAGCGACCAGGGCACCACCATGGTGATCGACCTTCCGATGTCTGGCGCACCTTCCACGGGAGTTATCTGAACATGACAGACCGCGAATGCTGGTTGCTGATTGATGACGATGAGAGCTTTCTGCAGGTACTAAGTCGCTCTCTTGCACGACAGGGCGTGGAGAGCGCGACGGCCAGTAACCGGGCGGATGCGCTCCGGGCCCTTGGCGAGAAGCACTTTAACCGCTGCGTGCTGGACCTGAATCTGGCGGGTGAGAGCGGCCTGCAATTACTGCCAGAACTGCTGCAGGTTGATGACAATCTGGAGGTCCTGGTGCTGACCGGTTACGGCAGTATCGCGACAGCGGTAGAAGCCATGCGCCGTGGCGCCATGAACTACCTGTGCAAACCGGTCACCGTAAGCCAGCTGATTCACGGTTTTGAGCCCATTGAGGGCGGCCCCGAACTGCGCCAGGAACCGCCCTCGGTGGAGGAAATGGAGTGGGAACATATCCAGCGGGTGCTGAATGAACACGAGGGCAATATATCCGCAACGGCCAGGGCTCTGAACATGCACCGCCGAACTCTGCAACGAAAACTCCAGAAGCATTCCCGCTGGCGACAGTGAATCTCCTAGCTGCCCTGAAACGGTAAAAATCTCACTTCGAATTGACGATCGTCAACTTCCTGAAACCAAGGTCGAATGCCTTCCAGCCCCGGATGAGGTAGCATCCCTCGCACCTCTCATTGCAATATACGGATAACAAGTACACGGAAAATGCGGAGGTTGCGGGTAGCCATCATTGCCATTCCCGCGAACAGTTCTCACATGGAGAGGAGGAAGCCGAAAGCCACCGTTAACCGGAACACCTGATCTATGCCCAACACCCCGGACTCTCCCCAGCCTGCTTCGGATATCGATCCGAAACGACTGGCCCTGGTCGCCACCGCCAGCCGTAACATGGCACTGATACTGGATGCCGGCGGCTGCATCGAATGGGTCAACCAGGCGTTCGAGAAGCATACTGGCTATTCGCTGAGTGCAGTTCGCGGAAAGCTTCCCAGCCAGGTTCTGGCCGGGCCGGACACGGATCCTGATACCGTCAGCCGGATATACCGCCACCTGTTCCGGGGCGAGGCGTTTGAAGAAGACATCCTGCACTATACCGCCAGCGGCGAACCCTACTGGGTACACACCTACTGCACACCGGTGGATGGCGCGGACGACGTTGAACCCGGCTTCGTGGTGATCCAGACCAACATTTCTGACCGGAAAAACAGTGAACGCGGCCTGCGCATCGCTGCCAGCGTCTTTGATCGCAGTCACGAGGCGATTGTCATCACCGATCACCTCAACCACATTATCGATGTAAACCCTGCGTTTTCCCGGATTACCGGCTACAGCCGTCAGGAAGTACTCGGCCTCAACCCTTCCATTCTGAGCTCTGGCCGCCATTCCCGGGAATACTACCGTTCCATGTGGCAGTCCATCGAAAAGACCGACCACTGGCGCGGAGAGGTGTGGAATCGCCGCAAAAACGGTGAGGAATATGTGGAACTGCTATCCATCAGCCGGGTGCACCTGGAAGAACCCGGCAAACATTATTATGTGGCGGCGTTCTCCGATATCACCGCCCTGAAGAATCACGCCAAAGAGCTCGACCGGGCCGCGAATTACGACGACCTCACCGGTCTGCCCAACCGACAGCTGCTGGAAGAGCGGTTGCGATCCGCCAAGGCGCACGCGGACCGGCAGAAACGCTCACTCGCCATCTGCTATCTTGACCTGGACGGATTCAAGGGCATCAACGATGAACTCGGCCACGATTTCGGCGACGAGGCCCTCCGCATGGTGGCGGAACGGCTCACCAGAAGTCTCCGCAGCGGAGATACCGTCGCCCGGATCGGCGGCGATGAATTTGTTCTGCTGATTCAGAGCGAACATTCCGAGCCCCTGTATCAGCGTATCCTGACCTCGGTCAGTGAGCCTTTCGACATGGCGGGTAAAGAGGTAAATCTGACAGCCAGCCTCGGCGTCACCCTGTACCCGGAAGATGATACCGACGCCGAAGGCCTGATCCGCCATGCCGACCAGGCCATGTACGCTGCCAAAGAGAAAGGCCGCAACCAGTTTCATATTTTCGATCCCGGCCAATATGCCTTCCGCAAGGAACGTCGGAACCTGCTGATGGAGATTTCCCGCGCCCTGGAGAACGAGGAATTCGAACTCTACTTCCAGCCACAACTGCGCATGGCCGACTGCCAGGTGATTGCCTTCGAGGCCCTGATCCGCTGGAACCACCCCGAAAAAGGGCTGATTACCCCCGGTGCCTTTCTGCCGGCGGTGGCCAACAGTCACCTGGAGATCCCCCTGGGCCAATGGGTGCTGAAAGAGGCGATTCACCAGATGAACCGATGGCGGGAAGCCGGCGAAGCCCTGGCTGTCAGCATAAACATCAGCGCGCCCCACCTGATGGACCGGAAGTTTGCGGACTACCTGGAAGGCTATCTGCAAAGCCATCCAGAAGTGAGCCCCGGGCAAATCACCCTGGAAGTGCTGGAATCCACAGCGCTGGAAGACACCAAACGCGCCAGCAATGTGCTGGCGCGCTGCCAGTCTCTGGGGCTGCAGGTGGCGCTGGACGACTTTGGCACCGGCTTTTCCTCGTTGACCTACCTGCGCACACTGCCCGTGGACGTCATCAAGATTGACAAGAGTTTCGTCCGCAACATGCTTACCGACGCCAATGACCGTGCCATCGTCGAAAGCGTCATTTTCCTCGCACAGCGTTTTGACCACCCCGTACTGGCCGAAGGGGTGGAAACGCTGGAGCACGCCACCGCACTGCGGGACATGGGCTGCAACCTGGTTCAGGGCTATGGTATCGCCCGGCCTATGCCGTCAGAGGAAGTACTGGACTGGCTGGACAACTGGCGTCAGAGAAGCCACTCCAACAGGGACATTCGTGAACTACAGACCGTTTCCGAGCAGGGTGACGGTATCTGAAAAAGGCCTTAGCGGTACCGGCTCTGGTCCAGCGAACTGAGCCGGTCCGGATGGAAAACCATCAGGCCAGTGACAAAGGTGCCGTTGATGAAGCCCTCCGGAATCATGAACAGCGGCAGATACCTCAGATACTCATGCACCAGTTCATCAAAACTGTAGGTACCGCTGCTCCATAGCATCAGGCACATCACAATGCCCGCCGCGGCAACCGACAGACCGGCTCCGAAAAAACCACAGAAGAAGATATAAGCGAAGAAGTTACGGAAGTTGCGCCGCCGTTCCCACAACATGATGCCATGGCTGACCAGTGCCGGGACCATCACCGTAATCAGACCGTTGGCGGCAAACATCAGTAATGGCTCGCGCCCGGTGATGACGGTGATCACCAGAGCCAGCAGGCTCGCCAGCACGGCCAGAGCCCAACCCAGCATCAGAGTAATCACCGTGATGCCAAAGATGTGAATCGCCAATCCTGGTGACATACCTGCCCGCAACTGCCAGACAAAACCCAGAATCACCGCAGCACCGAAAAACGAATGCTGAAGAGCGTTATCCTTGCGCAAGGCGGACCAGTCGACAGAACGCACCGCGTTCAACAGAATCACCGCAAACAACACGGCGGTGATCAGCCATTGACTGGTGGAGAGCAGGTTGTCGGTCATTCCCATGGCGATTTACCGGTGCGGGTGCGATTGGAAATACGGGGCAGTGTCTACACATACCCCATACACCGTCAATGGGATCACACCGTTCAGGTCAAGCCGCCAACGCCGCCCGGTTCGTGAGCGCCTGCCAGGCTTCATAAGTGCTCAGGAAGATGCGTCCGCCCAGGTGTTCCAGCAACTCCGTGCCTTTGAGCCGGTCCATGACCGGGCCCTTGATTTCCGAGAAATGCAGACGCACCCCGGCGTCGCGCAGCCGTTCGTTAATCGCTTCCAGGCTTTCCAGGGCTGAGGCGTCAATAAGGTTCACCGCCGGACACACCAGCACCAGATCGGTCAGCTCCGGCTCCCGGGTAACCAGATCCATCACGGTTTCTTCAAGGAAACGGGCATTGGCGAAATACAGGCTTTCATCCACCCGCAGGAAGGTAACTTTGGGACAGAGTTCCACCTCATGGCGCAGCACGTTGCGGAAATGCTCGGTGCCCGGCACCCGGCCCACCACGGCGCTGTGGGGGCGACTGGTTCGGTACAGGAACAGGCCAATCGATAACGCCACCCCGGCAATGATACCGGCTTCGACACTGTGACCAAGGGTAAGCAGGATGGTCGCCAGCATGGCCCCGAAATCGGTACGGGAATATCGGAAAGTGCGGCCCAGTGCCGGCAGATCAATCAGGGTGATCACCGCCACAATAATGGTCGCCGCCAGCGTCGCCTGGGGCAACCAGGCTATGGCCGGAGTGAGGAACAGAGTGGCCAGGGCGATGCCCACCGCCGTGTAAGCGCCAGCCGCCGGTGTTTCTGCGCCGGCATCAAAGTTCACCACCGAACGGGAAAAGCCACCGGTAACCGGCATACCGCCCGACAGGCCGGACCCCAGGTTGGCGGTACCCAGACCAATCAGCTCCTGGTCCGGGTCAATGCGCTGGCGCCGTTTGGCCGCCAGGGTCTGACCCACCGAAACCGATTCCACGAAACCTACCACACTGATCAGCAAGGCGCTGACCGCCAGTTGGGACCACAGGCCAAGATCCAGACTGGGCATGGTGAAGGAAGGCAATCCTGACGGTACCTCACCGACCAGTCGCACCCCCTGCTCATCCAGCCGCAATGCCCAGGCAACCAGAGCGGTGACGAGCACCGCCAGAATGGGCGCGGTCTTGGTCAGGATATCAGCCGCCCGGGGCGCCAGGCCGAGTCGATGCAGTACCGGTTTCAGGTACCGGCGCGACCACAACAGGAACATCAAGGCCCCGCCCCCGATCAACAGCGTGGGCACGTTGGTATTGCCCAGGGAAACCAGTAACGAGTGACCAATATCCAGCAAGTTGTGGCCATTGGCCTGGATACCGAACAGGTGCTTGAGCTGGCTGGCGGCAATGACAATGCCCGAGGCGGTAATAAACCCGGATATCACCGGATGGCTCAGGAAGTTAGCCAGGAATCCCAGCCGCAGAACCCCCATCAGGGTCAGCATCAGGCCAGACATCACCGCCAGCAAGATAGCTCCAGCCAGATACTCAGCAGTGCCCGCCTCGGCCAGTGGCGCCAGAGCAGCCGCCGTCATCAGCGAGGCCACCGCCACCGGGCCAACAGAGAGGGTGCGACTGGTTCCGAACACCGCATAGATCACCAGTGGCAGGATGCTGGCGTACAACCCGACCTGCGCCGGGAGGCCTGCCAGCAGAGCGTACGCCAGGGACTGCGGAATCAGCATAACGGTGACAATGACGGCAGCCACCAGATCACTGGTGGCCTGGTCGCGACCGTAAGATGGCGCCCATTGCAGAATGGGCAGATAGCGTTTCAGATTCATGCGCGGCTCAGAACAGGTTGACCGGTACCTTCAGGTACACCTGGCCGTTGTCTTCTGCAGACGGCATATGGCCCGCCCGCATATTCACCTGCACCGACGGCAGGATCAGCCTCGGCATATCCAGCGTTGCATCCCGCTCGGTGCGCATCTTCACAAACTCCTCTTCCGACACACCATCGTGCACGTGCACATTAGCCCGGCGCTGCTCGGCCACGGTGGTCATGTGCTGGTATTCATCACGGTCGGGTGCCTTGTAATCATGACACAGGAAAATGCGAGTCTCCGGCGGCAACGCCAGAACTTTCTGGATGGACTGATACAGAACCCGGGCATCACCGCCCGGGAAATCACAGCGGGCCGTGCCGTAATCCGGCATAAACAGGGTATCGCCCACAAAGGCGGCGTCGCCAATCACATAGGTGAGGCAGGCCGGTGTATGGCCGGGCGTATGTAGCACACGGCCTTCGAGGCTGCCGATCGCAAAGGTGTCGCCTTCCTCAAAGAGCCGGTCAAACTGACTGCCATCGCGGGCAAACTCGGTACCGGCGTTAAAGGCCTTGCCGAAAATTTCCTGTACCTGAATGATTTTTGCCCCGATACCGGTTTTGCCTCCAAGCTTTTCATGCAGGTAGGGAGCTGCTGACAGGTGATCCGCATGTACGTGAGTTTCCAGAATCCATTCCACGATCAGATCGTTCGCCTGAATGTACTGAATGATCTCGTCGGCCGAGCGCACATCGGTGCGGCCAGCGGCATAATCGAAATCCAGAACCGAATCCAGAATCGCACAGACCTGGCTGTCGGGATCGCGCACGACATAACTGAAGGTGTTAGTGGGTTCGTCAAAAAAATGCTGAACGATGGGCTGGGTCATGGTATTCACCTCTGAAGTCGCCAGTTCTTTAATCTGATCTAAGGATATACTGAAACGATATATAAGGTGAAATGCTGTTTTCTTATATGCGCGATAATCCCGATGCATCAACCAGGCAATCCCGGCCCCCATCCTTGGCCTGGTACAGCCTATCATCTGCCCTGGCAATCAGTGCCTCCGGGGTGGCCGGCTCGTCTGTCAGCTCCGACACGCACACCGCCCCGGCACTGACCGTAACGGTTAATGCCTTGCCGTCGACCAACCATTCCTCCTCCCTTACTGCTTCCATGATTCGCATCACCAGGGTTTGCACATCCCTCTCGGTCACCCCGGTAAAAACCACCAGAAATTCCTCACCCCCGAAGCGGGACACCACATCGGTGGTTCTGGTATGGGCAAGCAGGACGTCGGTAAATCGCATCAATACCTGATCACCTGCCAGGTGGCCCAGGTTGTCGTTTATCCGTTTGAAGTGATCAATATCGAACATGGCCAGGCAGAAACGGTCGCCATGGCGATTGCTGGCAGCAAGGATCTCGTCCAGCCGGGGCATCAGGTAACGACGGTTATGCAGTCCAGTCAGGGGATCACGAATCGACTGGTTAAGCAGGTCCTCTTCCAGCCGGTTGCGCTCCAACGCACCGGACAACAGACCAGAGACAATAATCAACAGATCCGCCATATCCCGCCGCCAACTCCGCCGGGATAACGAATCCACACCAAAGAAGCCCATCACCTGACCGCGGATCCGGACAGGGACGCAGAACATGGAACTGACTCCCTGCTGCTCCAGCAATGCCCGCTCATTTTCGGCATCAGGCGGCAAATCCGCAGTGTCCTCAATGAACACCACCTGGCTCTGGCTCTCCATCAGGCGAATCTGTTGCTGCCACCAGCGGAAATCGTCAATCGGCACCGCCTGCTGATCCGCCATCAACGATGGCACACCCGGAGCACACCATTCGTGGGTATTGGTCATGGTGGCAAGGTCCGGCGAAAAGGCATAGACGTAAGCGCGATCAACGCTGAAAAAGGCGCCGATGGATCTGAGCAACTCATCAATGCAGTCATCGATGGAGCCAAATCCGAGATGAATGAACTCACTGGAAAGCCGGGCAATCAGCTTCTGGAAACCCGCCTGGAACGAGAATTCCGCTTCACTATCCCGAAGATGCTGCTCCAGCTCCTTGTAGTGCTGAATGTTGTGGAACTGGCCGTACCAGAGGGTGCTGCCGTCCGGTTGCCGCTCCGGCACGGAATGGGCCTCGTACCATTGGTACTCGCCATTCTTCATCCTCAGCCGGGCGCGGTAACACCAGGGTTGCAGCGTTCGCACCGAGTGCAGGATGCTCTCACCAACGCCGGCCGCATCGTCAGGATGAATGACCCGGAAAACCGAATCGGCATTTTCCCGGAGCTTTTGCGGCTCGACGCCGAACAGTTCTTTTACCTGGTCACTAACGTAGGGATAGCGGTGGGACTGGTGATCGGCACTGAGCCAATAGGTAAACAGCACGCCCGGCACGCCGGATGCCAGCTTCTGAAAAAACCGGGCCGACAGGCCCTCTGGCTGCTCATCGTCGGGCTGGCTTGCCATAAATGGCCGGTCTCCCTGCTATTGTCTACACTGGTTTTTTTAGTGTAGTCCAGCCCGACAGTCGCGGCGAATGCGCTTCAAAGGCTGTCCAGGCGGGCCTTTGCTTCCGCCCGACGGCCGGCATCCGCCACTTCCCGACCAGGTCTCGACGGGGCTGCCAACACTTTTTCAAGATAGACCCGTGCCCGTTGAGGCTCGTCCTGCTCCGCCAGAAAATCTCCAAAGAAGTAATTGGCATCAATACCTTCCGGGTTGATTGCCAGCGATTTCTGCAGGTACTTCCGGGCCATCTCATCATCCCCGAACCCCAACGGCCAGCCCGGCACCTGATAATACAGGCTACCCAGTGAGGTATAGGCTGAGCCATCCAGCGCCTCCGGAGCGATCTTCAGGGCCGCTTCCAGGGAGGCCCGGGCCTCTTTCACCAGCCCCAGCGCACCCAGGCCGCCTTTGGCGCCGGCGTAGGTACTGAGCACAATACCCTGCCAGATCAGCGGTTCGGCACGGCCCGGATAATCAGCGACAAAGGTCTCGGCCTCTTTGGCCAGTGCCTCAAATGCCTTTTCCTTATCATCTTCGGGCAACTGATACTGGATCTGCGCCCAGCGTTGCTGGATTTGTGCCAGTTCAGCCCGCATGTCCTGAGCCCACAGGGGCATGGCCATGACCCCCGCCAACACCATTACGATCCACTTCATGACACCACTCCTGAATCCAGAAAGCGCCGGATCACCGGCAGTTGTTTTAACATGGCTTTATCCACAAGCTTCGGCAGGATGCCGTTGATCACCACAAACAGTTTTTCCGGCCAGCCGAGAAAACGTCGGCGTTCATCTTTTTCCATCGCCTGAAGAATCTGGGCTGCGACAGCTTCCGGTGCGTCCATGGCATTGCCCAGGGCACGGTTCAGCTCGTTCACCGGCGCCGGGTTCATAGCCGTGGCCGTGGCTCTGGGCGCTACGTACACCACCTGCACCGGGGTGTCCGCCAGCTCCCGACGCAGGGCTTCGCTGAAGCCGCGCAGGCCGAACTTGCTGGCGCAATAGGCGGTGTAGCCGGGAAACCCGATGCTGCCGAAGGTGGACCCCACCAACACCAGGGCGCCCACGCCCGCTTTACGGAAACGAGGCACAAAATGCCGGGCCACCAGCATGGCGGAACGCAGATTGACCATAAGCTGGGCATCCAGGTCACTGATCGCCATGGCATCCAGCGCCGCAAACCGGTTCTGGCCGGCGCAATGAATCACGCCATCAATATCGGGATACACCTCACTCAACTGTTGAAGCTGTCGATCCAGCTCCGGGCTGGCCAGCTCCAGGTGTACCGGAGAAACGCCGGCGCGCTTTTCCAGCCGCTCCGGATGCCGGGTCGCAACGATCACCCGGGCACCGCATTCCACCAACGGCCCGATCAGGGCCTGGCCAATGCCACCGGTACCACCCAGCAGCAGGAAGGTACGGTCATGCAGCCTCATGACGTTGCTCCTTGCCATGGGCCCGCAGCGGAATACTGTGAAGCATATCGCCGTACAGGCGATACACCATGCGCGCAGCCTCGATGATGGCCTGCTGGTCCTCCGGATCGGTGATGTCGTTCATCAGGTTGCGGAAGAACTCGAAGTGGTCCTGATCCAGGGCGCCGTGAGAGTAAAGATAACTGAACGCCTGATTGGGCAGGCCCAGCTGTTTCTGGATGGCTTCACCCAGGGGCGTGGCCAGTTCAATGGAGGTGCCCTCCAGCACCTGAACCATGCCAAAAAAAGCCGCCGGGTTACCCCGCTGGATGCGGTCATACAGGTAGGCCACCATCAACTCGATGGAGGTATCGGGCTGGCCATGACGAATGGCTTCCTTGTCTTCACCGCAGGCTTCAAGGTCGTTGAGAATCCACTCGTGGTGGCCGTATTCTTCCTCGATGTATTCCACCAGTGCCTTGCGCACGAATTCCAGCCGTTCGGGCAGCCGGCCACCACAGGCCATCATCAGTGGCACGGTGTGCTTCACGTGGTGATAGGCCTGGGTCAGGAACCAGGTGTAACCCTCAAGATCAAAGCGACCCTCGCGGATAGCCTGAATCACCGGGGCTCCGGTGACATGGGCCCGGGCCTGTTCAGTTTCGGATTGCAGTCGGTCAAAAAATGCCATGTTGGAGTCTCCTGGCGTTGGCTGTCGGATAGAAGTGCCCGCAGGCACTGAGAGATTCATGAATAAGGGAAAGGATTCGGCCATGAGCCTGGGCAGGTCCGCCTGAATCTGGTGCCGCACCGGGCGACCGTTGGCCGTGATGTGACCCTCGGCCTGGGTCAGCCGTTGCCGGCGCAGGTACACAGCCTGCAGGCGGGCATAATCCGGTAAACCGGCATTCAGCAACGTCAGGGCCGCACGCACATCATCAGGGCTTCGATTATCGGTGATCACCACCAACGCACCGGGTTGTGGCTCACCATCGCCAAATACCACGGCCTGAGTGGCCCCCAATGCCTGGACCAGTTCACTTTCCAGCCATTCCGGGCTGATGTTCCGGCCAAAGCTGGTGATCAACAGATTCTTGGCCCGGCCGTTGACGGCCAGAAAGCCCTCGGCGTCCTGGTCGCCCAGATCTCCGGTATCCAGCCAGTCATCGGCTTGCGGCTCATCACCGAGATACCCCAGATGGGTATTGCCCCGAACCAGAATCCGGTGTTCGTTATCCACCTTTACCTGCACATGCCCCAGGGGCCGGCCCACCGAGCCTTCTCGCTCGGCTCCGGGCACGTTCAGCGCCACCACCGAGCCACATTCAGACAAACCGTAGCCCTCGTACAGAGGCAACCCAATCGACCGTCCCCGGGCCAACAGGTCCGGCGATACCCGGCCGCCGCCGACCGCCAGGAAGCGAAACGAATCCGTTGTCAGCAATCCCTGCTCGCCGGCATTGACCAGCGCCATCGCCAGCTCAGGCACCAGAATCACGGAATGGGGTTGATGCCGGTTCAGGCCGGCCACCAGCTGGCCGAGATCGAGGCCACTGCTGCCAGTCATGCCCAGGGTCTGCAACGGGGCAACCGTCACCGCGGCGCCCATCAGCAGGGGCAGGTAAACCCCGGCAATGTTCTCCAGCAGGGTTGCCAGCGGCAGAATGCACAGGTGTCGCTCCAGCTCCACACCTTCCAGCCGCTGCTGCAGCGCACCGGCGGTCGCCGCCAGCTGCTGCGCCGACAGGCACACGCCCTTGGGGGTACCAGTACTGCCGGAGGTGAAGGTAATCTTGGCGGTGTGTTCCGGCATCCAGGAGGCAGCAGGGGACACCGGCAAATGTCTCAACCAGACGCCATGACCGATCATCTCCGCCTGTTCTGCTTCGCCACTGAATACCAGGGCATCCAGCTCGGCCCGCTGAATCAGGTGCTCGGTCTGGCTTCTAGAAAAAAACACCGGCACCGGTACACACACCACGTCCGCCATCAGACAAGCCAGGTCCGCAACCACCCAGGCCGGGGTGTTGTCGCCACACAGGCCGATGCGTTTCACGCCCAGGCTCCGCAACTGCTCGGCCACCAACTGCGCCGCCCGCCATAGCTGCTGATAACTGAAACTGGCGTCTGGCCCCTGCAGTGCAATGCGCTCCGGATGTTGCCGGACCCGCTGAGACAGGAGATCAGGCAAGGCGGCCATAGGCACCTCCCAGGTCCGCCTGCAGTTTATCCTCGGCCGCAACAACCGGCTGCACCAGCTTCAGCAAGCCGGCGGCGCGCAAGGCCGCCATACCATCAGCGACCTTGATGGTCATCACCACCGGATGATGGTCGTAATAGCGACCCCAACCAGCGCCGCCATCCGGCAATTTTGAAGGGTCGGCATCCGCCAGCACCTGCGTGGCGATGCCGAGCCGATGGAAACTGTTGCGCAACTGGTCGGTACCGGTACACACCACCCAGTCATAGCCGGCAGCATCCAACCACACTGAGAGCGAGGCGAACAGATAGCGGCTGACCCCGGCTTCCACCCCGGCCAGGTGGGCAATTTCGGCAATACCGCTGCGCCTTGTTCCCGGTTCCGGCATCAGTGTTTGCACCGGCACCGACAGGTAATCCTCCAGAAAAAGCCGTTCCTGTTCCGCATTGCGCACGCCAACGGCGGCCAGCAGCGTTCCCTGAGCGGTTGTCAGGGCCAGAAGCCGTGGAATACGCAGGGAAGGCTCGGCCCCGTACGCGTGGAGGAAGCGGCGCCGAATGAAATCCGACACCGTGTGGGCCAATGGCGTGTTGGACTGGATTTCGCAAAACCACCGGCCAGCACAACGGACGGCCGGAACCAACTCCCCGGAATCCGGAGGACAACAGGTCGACATTGTTAACGGATCAGTCATGGCTGCCTTCTCTCTGCTTGCTTTTCCTGGCCCAGACGGACGCAGGGTCATGGCTGACAGATTAGAAAGGCTGGCTTAAACCAGTCTTAAGACGGCACCACAGCAACCTTAAGAGCGCCTTAAGGTTTCTGTGCCTGCACGGTTAAGGCTCACTTAAGAAAGGAGGGGTAGATTGCGGCCAACCTCGGGGCTATCCCGAAAACAATCGACACAGACGCAAACACCTATGCCCAAAGCTCGCCATTTTTTTCAACGCCGACTTGCCCGTTTCCTTGCAGCCGGCGGACTGGCCACGCTGTTGCATTGGCTGATAATGGGCCTGCTGGTTCAGGCCGGGCTTGACCCCAGGCTAGCAACAGCAACCGGAGCCACGGCCGGACTGGTTTTCAACTACGTGGCCCAGCATCAGTACGCGTTTGCCTCAAACCTGCCGCACCGAGTCGCGATGCCGCGATACCTGGCGGCAGCCAGTCTGGGCTGGACCCTGAACCTTTTCAGCTTCTCCGTTCTCAGCCTGGCTGGCCTCAAAGTCCTGTCAGCACAGTTCCTGGCCACGGCACTCGTCACGGTTGCCAATTACTTCTTTGCCAAGAGGTTTGTTTTCCATGAAAAAACAACGCTCAAGCTCCCCTGAACCTATGCTGAGCATAGTTATTCCGGTCCACAACGAGGCTGAAGTGCTCCCGGCCCTGCTGGCTCGACTCTGGACAACCGGGCAAAATCTCGACGGCAGCTTTGAGCTGCTGTTTGTCGACGACGGCAGTCGGGATGATTCGGTCGCAATTCTGATGGCCGCCAGGCAACGGCAGCCAGAAATCCGTGTCTTGCAGTTGTCCCGAAACTTCGGCAAGGAGGCGGCAGTCTCGGCCGGCCTGGAGCACGCCCGCGGCGAGGCCGTGGTGCTTATGGATGCAGACCTTCAGGATCCCCCCGAACTGATTCCCGACATGCTTGCCGAATGGCGCAAAGGGGCCGATGTCGTGCTGATGAAACGCCGATCCCGGGCCGGCGAAAGCTGGCTTAAACGCATCACGGCCAGCCTTTTCTATCGTCTGATCAATCGGATCAGCGATTCTCCGATTCCGGTCGATACCGGCGACTTCCGGCTGATGAGCCGGCGCACGGTCGAGGCCCTGAACCGGCTTCCGGAACGCAACCGTTACCTCAAGGGCATGTTTGCCTGGGTCGGTATGCCCACCGTAACCCTGGAATTCGATCGCGACCCCCGAATCGCAGGCAGCACCAAGTGGAACTACCTGAAACTCGTACACCTGGCCATGGAGGGCATCACCTCATTCTCGACCCGACCACTGCGACTGGCCCTTGTGCTGGGCTTACTGGCCGCGGGGGCAGGCGGCACCGTTGGCCTCTGGGAGGTAATCCGGGCGCTGGCCTTCGGCATTTCAACACCGGGCTATGCCTCCCTGATTGCCATGATCACCTTCCTGTCCGGCGTCCAGCTTCTGTGTGTCGGCTTGTTGGGGGAATACATCGGGCGCATCTATATGGAAACCAAGCAACGCCCGGTCTTTATCGTGGCGGAAGATAGTCAGGAGACCATGACTTACATACAACCCATGCTGCGAGTGGCCGGCCATGACCAGAATCAGTAACACCTTGCTGTGGCTGCTGGTCTCGGTGCTTGCTGCCAGGCTCGGCCTGTCTGCCTTGTTGCCGTTCGCGGACACCACCGAGCCCCGCTACGCGGAGATGGCGCGGATCATGGCGGAAACCGGCGACTGGATAACCCCCTGGTTCGATATTGGTGTGCCTTTCTGGGGCAAGCCGCCCCTGTCGTTCTGGACTCAGGCACTGTCGTTCAAGCTGTTCGGCGTCAGCGAATTCGCCGGCCGACTGCCCTCCTGGCTGGCCAATGTCGGCATCGTCTGGCTGGTCTACAACCTGCGTCGCTACCTGCACCCCGACCCGCTCGGCCACGGAGCCAAAACTCAAGGGCTCTGGGCTGCGTTAATCTACGCCACTACGGCATTGGGCTTTCTGTCTGCCGGCACGGTAATGACGGATTCATTCCTGGCCCTTGGCACCAGCCTGACACTGGTGAGCCTGATCATTCGCCTGCAGGGGGGGCCGCCGCTCTGGGGCTGGCTGTTCTTCATCGGCCTGGCTACTGGCCTGCTGGCCAAGGGACCACTGGTTCTGGTGCTTGCTGGCCTGCCGGTGTTCCTCTGGGCGCTCACCTTCAACCGTTGGCAGACCCTCTGGCACAGTTTGCCCTGGGTGCGCGGGCTGGCCCTGACCCTGTTGATGTCAGCGCCCTGGTATGTCCTGGCAGAGCTGAAGACACCGGGTTTCCTGGATTACTTCATTGTCGGTGAGCACATCAAGCGCTTTGTCGTCAGCGGCTGGCAGGGTGACCTTTACGGCAGTGCCCATGATTTCCCCCGGGGCACGATCTGGCTCTATCTTGTGCTTGCCAGCATGCCCTGGGGGCTTGTCGCGGTGGCTGGCGTGCTTCGCAACCACTGGCGCGACGCTCCCAAGCTGCAGCAATGGCATACTGGCGAACAACATGTCAGCGCGCTGGTAATCCTGGCCGCGGTGGCACCGGCCGTGTTCTTTACCCTGGCCGGTAACATACTGTGGACCTATGTGCTGCCGGGACTGCCATTTGTGGCTGCGCTCGCCTCCGGGTTACTGGCAGCAGACACCGGCCGACGCTTAAAGCGCTCCGCCATAGCCGCCCCCCTGTTCATCCCCTTACTCGGCTCAATTGCCAGCGGCTGGGTCTACCTGCATCCGGAGCAACTGAAAACGGAACGGGAGCTGGTGATGACCGCCAGCCAACTGGCCGGGCGTTCATCGGCCAGGCTTGTGTACACCGGCGAACCGCCATTTTCGGCCAGGTTTTACAGCGCAGGCAGAGCCGATAGCATTGACGTGGAAAGTCTTCGTCTTCAGCTCGCGAATGGAACTCTGCGGCGACCTTTGGCGGTGGCCGTGGGAAAAAACCAGCATGACTTACTTGGCCAGTTGCAGCAGATTACCGATCCGGTCGACGAAAACCGGCGTTACAAGCTGTTCCTGCTGGAACCGATGACCAACAATACGGCTGGGAACAGTAATTCGGACCGCAAATTGCCCGCATTCCATTACACTGAAAAACACCAGCAACCTTTGAGCTAAAAACCAACCGGATGGCGTAGCCAAATGCGCATACTTCTAACCGAAGACGATCACCCACTGGCCAACACCATGCTGAGCATGCTGCGGGACGGCCAGAATACCGTAGATTGGGTCGATGATGGCCAACAGGCTCTGAACGCCTTACTGAACGAGAGCTTTGACCTGGCCATTCTTGACTTGACGTTACCCCGTGTCGATGGCCTGGACATTGTCCGCCAGGTGAGGGAGCAGGGCGTAGAGTTGCCCATCATCATCCTGACTGCGCGGAGCGAACTGACCGAAAAACTACAGGGACTGGATGCAGGGGCAGACGATTACCTGACCAAGCCCTTTGCCATGTCAGAACTGAAAGCCCGGATAAGGGCGGTTACTCGCCGCCGCTCAGGCACACGAGTCTCAGGACTCAAGGTGGGGCGACTGGTGCTCGATCCGGACTCTGCGCAATTGCAGGTAGGCACAGAGACGTTCGTGCTACCCCGTAGCGAACTGCAGATCCTTCACTATCTGATGCGGCACCCTGATCAGGTGGCAACCAGACGACGTTTGGAGGAACAACTTTACGGCTGGGATCAGGGTGCCGAGAGCAACGCCCTGGAAGTTCACGTTCACCATCTGCGCCGGCGGCTGGGTAAGCAGGCCATTCGCACTGTGCGCGGCGTTGGCTACATGCTGGACAGCAAAGCAGCCTCGGAAGGCCAAGAAATATGAGCCTGACACGGAAGCTGATTCTGCTAATTACCAGCACTGTTTTTATGATCACTCTGATCGCGGCAGGCTGGGGGTTCTATGTCAGCAATCACCAGTTGGACGAACTGTTCGATGCGGAGCTGGCACAAAGTACCCGGATTGTGCAGGGGCTGGTGGAACATCTCTCGAGCACTCAGTCTATCGAGCAGTTAGCCTTTACGCTGTCGAAAACTCTCGAATTGCCGGACGCATTATTTCAGGGCGATGAAGAAGAGGACGAAATTCTGCCCGACGGTGCCGGGCATAAATACGAACGCAAAATCGCTTTCGAAGTCTGGTCTCCTGATCAACAACCTGTTCTGGACACTCTCCGGGCTAACGATGCCCAAGGCCTTGAGCCAGGATTTGCCTGGCAGGAAGCCGCCGGCTATCAATGGCGAACGTTTACCATTCGAGATCCATCGACCGGGTTCTGGATACGTACCGCCCAGCGAGAAGACGTTCGGGATGAACTGAGCCAGGAAATTGCACTGGGCAACGTACTGCCCTTTCTGTTGGCGTTACCTTTACTGGCCATAGCCGTACTGGCATCAATTCAGGTGAGTTTCAAGCCTTTGAGAAAGCTCGAAAAACCGGTTCGGAACATGGCACCGGAGAACATCCATCCCCTCGACGATCGTCAGGCTCCGAAAGAAGTAGCTGGATTGGTGCACGCAGTCAACGGCCTGTTGAGACGACTGAATCAGGCTCTGGAACGTGAACGCCGCTTCTCCGCTGATGCGGCACATGAGCTGCGAACCCCATTGGCCGCGCTGCGCCTGAATCTGGAGAAAGTTTACGGTGACAACCCCGAACAATATGGAGACCTTATCCAGGCCGTAGACCGAATGGTTCATCTGGTCGAACAAATGCTGTTACTGAGTCGGGTGGACTCCGGCGCTCAGTTTCCGCCGGAGCATCACAATCTTTCCGCCATTCTGGAACAAAGCATCGCAGATGTTGCACCGCTGGCGCTAAAGAAAAACATAGAGCCGGTGCTCCAGGACGAAACAGGTCAGTCCCTGATTAGCTGCCATCGTGCCCTGATTAACACCCTCATGCGCTCCTTGCTGGCCAACGCCATCCAATACAGTCCGCCTCATACCATAATCACCACCAATCTCGTTCCCGCAGGTGAAGGCTACGCCATTTCGGTTTGTGACCAGGGTCCTGGAATTCCCGCGGAGGAGCGTGAACGCGCACTCAGCCGGTTTGTGCGACTGGATCAACGTAAAGGAGGAGGCGCAGGGCTAGGGCTGGCGATTGCTCGGCGTATTGCCGAGCTCCATGGTGGCCATCTAATCCTGGCAGACAGAGCAGACGGTCAATCCGGGCTTTGTGTGCAAGTATGGCTGCCAGCACGATGCCCGGCGCTCACTAAACGCTCTTAAGATTCGGTTAAGCTTTAAGGAGGCTCTGAATAAGTCT
>NZ_AXCC01000010.1:0-5538 GCF_000475315.1 Marinobacter sp. EN3 | reverse complement strand
TGTCAGCGACAAGCGCTTCTCTGCTACTGCGGGCCTGCTGATGTAACGACACAAACGCTCCAGTTTGTCGCGCTCATCAGCGCCTGCGGAAACGCCGGCATGAAGAGAGAACCCTCCCATCTTTCCGACCCGGTCGTCGTTCGTATTGTCACTGGTCGGTAGAGTCTGGACTGTGAACACCTTGCGGCCAGCCTGGGGGCCGACGGCAATCCGATAGGTGATGGAATGACCCTGCAGTTGCGCCATAGGGTCATCGTCCGCAGCTTCCGCGCTCAGATAGCTGTTCTCGATATCACGCTCCAGCAAGCCCTGTCGTTCCAGCTTGCGGCCAACCCTCCGGGCAATCGTACCGACCAAGGCGGTAAGCTCCTCGTGGCTGGGCGCCTTGACCCGGACAAAGCGTAAGCCCTTATGCGGGTCATCGGCGTAGACGCCATCCAGGAAGAGCATATGGAAGTGCAAATTGAGGTTGAGCGCGCTGCCGAAGCGTTGAATCAGCGTCACTGCGCCGGTCCGGGCGTTCTGGTGAGTCAAACCCGCCTTCTTGATGAGATGCGTGGCAATCACGCGATAGACGATCCCCAGCACCTGGCCCATGACCGCTGGCCGGTTGGCAAACAGATAGCGAAGCTGGAAAGGAAAACTCAGCACCCATTGACGGATGGGCTGCCGAGGCAAAACATCGTCCACGAGTAATGCTGCACTTTCAGTCATGCGTCGAGCGCCGCAACTGGGGCAAAAGCCGCGCCGCTTGCAACTAAAGGCAACCAAATGCTCGACATGACAACTGTCGCAGCGCACCCGCAGGAAACCGTGCTCCAGGCGACCGCATTTCAGGAAGTCGTCAAACTCCCTTTGGACGTAGGTAGGAAGTTCCTTACACTGCGCTTCCATCAGGTCACGGAGCTGGTACAGAAATTACTGATCAGTCCGCTGGGACCACTGTTTGCCCGTTTGTATTCTTATAAAAAACTGCAGAAAACCTTTGCTCATATCTGTGCAAAGGCACTCAGCGATGAAGAGCTGCAGGGCTTCTGGACATTGATTTCACAGCAACAGGGGCTGCGGGTTTTTCATAAACTGATTCGCTATATGAGTGAGCGGCGGCAATTCCGTGAGCGTTGGGTTGGTGCCTTGCAGAACACCAGCGTACCTCTGGCGCTGATTAATGGCTCTGCCGATCCTATTTCCGGTGCGCATATGGTGGCCCGTTACCGTGAACTGGTGGGCGGGGAAAACATTGTGCAATTGCCGGGTATTGGTCATTATCCTCAACTGGAAGACAGCCAGACGGTATTGGCCGCTGTGCAGTCTTTTCTGGCCGGAGTTATGTCGTCCGGCTGATCTCTGCGTATTAACAGGCCCCAATACAGGTTCGCCATGAATCAGCCTTCTTATTCCACTATTGCTGCCTGGGCGCTGGCCATCTGCAAAGCCCTGCAGGAATCCGGTCGCGACCCTGTGCCTTTGCTGCAGGACGTCGGCCTTAACCTGCAGGAGCTGGAGCAGCATCCCGACAGCCGTGTTGCCATTGCTACCATGACTGCCTTCTGGGACCGGGTGGAACAGATTACTGCGAATCCGGCTTTTGGCCTGGAAGTTTCACGTTATGTGCAGCCGATGCATTTTCGCGCCCTCGGTTTGCTGATGATCAGTTGCCAGAATATGCAGCAGGTGATCGAAAAAATCGGGCGCTATCACGCCATGATTTCCAACACCGTTAATATCCGCGTTATTCATCAGCCACACCGTATCGGTTTTGCCATTGATCCTCTGGCGGGAGTGCCGATCAGCGCCCTTGCCGTTGATGGTTTTTTTGCCACCATCGTTACCTTTGCCCGGCAATTAACTGGGCAGAATCTGCTGGTGCAGAATGTTGAATTAATGCGGTCTTTACCCGCAGCAGGCGGCGAGCGCTGGAGTACATTTTTTCGGTGCCCGGTCAATTTTCAGCAGGCCACCAACTGCCTGTGGTTTGAACGTGCTCAGCTGATAAAAATGGCATTGCCCGGCGATTCACAATTGGCTGCTGCCAACGAAGCACTGGTTGAACAATACCTGCAAAAAATGAATGCCCTTAACTGGCACGAGCGGATAAAAAACAGCATTCAGGCGGTGCTGGAACAGGGCGAACCGACGCTGGCCGATACCGCACAGGTATTTAATCTGAGCGAACGCACGCTGCGACGTTATCTGCAACAGGAAGGCACCAGTTTCCGTCAGGTATTGGAAGAAGTTCGGCGTGAAATGGCGGTACATTACCTGCTACAGACAGCGGTGCCGGTAACGGATATAGCATTACGGCTGGGATTCAGTGACAGCAGTAATTTTAACCGCGCGTTTCAGCGCTGGTTTGAGCAGACGCCGGGGCAATACCGTAAGGAAAAGAAAAGCGCCGGAGCGTAAAAAAATACCCTCGCAGAAAGTCTCTTGCCATCTGGCTCCCACGCTCTGCGTGGTAGCCCTTACCGGTACCGTTGCATTCCCACGCGGAGCATGGGAACGAGAAGAACGAGAAGAAACAGAAAGTCTCTTGCCATCTGGCTCCCACGCTCTGCGTGGTAGCCCTTGCCGGTGCTGTTGCATTACCCCACGGAGCGGGGCGTTCCCACGCGGAGCATGGGAACGAGAAGAAAGAAGTCCTTAATCCGGCAACACAATCGCAAACGATGTTGCAGGTTTTTCAAACAGGCTGAAAAAACGCACCAGATCAATTTTGCTGCCATCAATGCTCAGATCATCGGAAAACAGGGTGTCTTTTAAGCCGGCCTCACCAATCAGCATGCTGATAAACAGCGGGTGAGTCAGGTTCAGGGTGGCGTTGATTTCGCCTTCCAGCGGCGTGTCTTTGCTCAGCTGGCGGTGATGCAGTACCGCATTTTCAACCCACAGCAGATGGCTTTCATTCAGATCGGTAAAGTTAATTTTAATGCGCCAGTTTTTATCGGCGGCATCTTCGGCTTTTAAGCGTACAGCCAGAGTATCGAAGAAGTTGGCCACCGGTGTCTGCAGCAGCATATCTTTCATGGTGGCGATATTAATGCCGGTTTCCGGTGTGCCGGTACGTAATTCCAGTGCTGCGGTTAAATACACATCACGCCACGGGCCGGACTCAGCCTGATAACCCAGCTGATCATAATTACGTGCCAGCAGTTTACGCGCGGCTCTGTTTTCCGGTTCAGCAAACACCAGATGGTTGAGCAGCTCGGCACTCCAGCGGTAATTACCGGCATCAAACGCACTTTGTGCTTTTTCCAGCAGAGTACCGGCGCCTCCGGCGAGAGCAACATAACCGGCGGCACGTTGCGGATCGGGCAGTGGATCAAGGTGGGCCGGGTTGGCGTCGTACCAGCCTAAATAGCCCTGATAAACAGCGCGTGCATTGTGTTTTACCGTGCCGTAATAACCCCGGCTGGAAAAGGCCTGGGCGAGGGAATCGGGCAGGGCCAGATCTTCAGCAATTTCACCCGGTGTCATGCCCTGGTTCATACGGCGTACGGTCTGGTCGTGAATAAATTTATAGGTATCGCGCTGTTGTTTCAGGAAGGTCTGAATACGCTCTTTGCCCCACATCGGCCAGTGATGGCTGGCAAAATAAATATCGGCATCGGCAAACAGGTTACGTGCTTCTTCAATATAGGCACTCCATTTCAGTGCATCGCGTACCTTGGCACCACGCAGGGTATAGAGGTTGTGCATGTTACGCGATACCACTTCGCCACCGCAGAAGGCTTTATATTGTGGTAAATAAAAGGTGAACTCAGCCGGTGCTTCGGATTCCGGGGTGTACTGGAACTGAAACTGAATACCGTCAATGGTCAGCTCGGTCGGGGTTTCACTGACCAGCTGATTGGGTTCAATAATACTGAATTCACCAAAGGCCGGGCCTTTACCCAGGCCGGAATCCACATGGCCGAATTCATCGCGGGCCAGATTTTTACCGTACATATAAACCGCACGGCGACTCATGGCGGTACCGGCAATAATATTTTCGCTGGTGGCCTCTTCCATAAATCCGGCCGGTGCAATCACCGGAATATTACCCTGCTCAATTTCCTGCTGGCTGATAATGCCGAGCACGCCACCAAAATGGTCGATATGGCTGTGGGTAAATAAAATGGCGCTGATATTCTGTGTGCCCGGGTAACGTTCTGCCAGTTGTTGCATGGCGAAGCCAAAGGCGGTGCGTGCAGTTTCTTTAGCGGTGATCGGGTCGATCACAATCCAGCCGCTGTCACCTTTAATCAGCGTCATGTTGGATAAATCGAAGCCACGCAGCTGATAAATGCCCGGCGTTACTTCAAATAAACCATGAATATTATTCAGCTGCGCCTGACGCCACAGGCTGGGGTTGACGCTGTCGGGCGCATCACCCTGTACAAAACCGTAGGCGGGCATATCCCAGACCTTTGTTGCAGGGTCGGCCAGCGAAGTAACCTGCAGGTTTTCCGGGCTGGCAATCAGGCCACGGCGGGCATCGTTAAAATCCTGCTGATCATTCAGGTTCAGTTGCTCTGCTACCTTGCGGTTGGTCGCAATGGTGGTGGCGGTAGCTGCGCGTTCGTCGCTGCTGATGCTGATCTGGTTATCGGACTGACCGCAGGCGCTCAGTAACAGACCGGCGCTGAGCAGCAGTCCGGCGTTGAGCAGCAGTCCGGCGTTGAGGCATTGCTGGCCACGGGGTTTGCGTAAGCGCAAAGCAGGGAAAGGAAGTTTGATTGTCATTATAAGCTCCTGTGCTGATTCCTCAGTGTAGGAGCCTGGATGATGCGCTGCCGGTTCGCGCCGGTCAGTCACTTGTCTTTACTGACCACTCTGAAGTGGCCAGTATGCTGATGCTGCCGGTTTTAATGCTCGCGGTTTAATGTGAGCAGTTTAATGTTGAGTGGTTAACGACAAACGGTAGGCCGACAGCGCCGGTAACAGGCCGGCGAGCAGTGCCAGGCTCAGGCTGAGCGCAGCGTAGAGCCAGACGTCCTGCAGGTTGAGCAGTGGTTCAATCAACAGGCCGTAATGTTCGGCCAGTAGCGGCTGGGCCAGCCACTGAGTCGCCGCGGCCATGCTCAGGGCCAGCAACCAGCTGAGCAGCGTCAGCAGTAATACCTCGGTTTCCAGCAGCACAAAGAGGTACAGCGGGCGGGCGCCGATAATGCGCAGCAGGGCAATTTCCTGACGCCGTCCGGCCACGGTGACCTGCAGCATGGCCACCGAGCCGAGCAGGCTGGTGATTAACATCAGCAGGCTCAGTGCCTGCAGCAGTTGTTCGGCATTGCCCAGTAATTGCCAGAATTCGCTCAGGGCAACGCCGGGAATCACCGCGGTTAGCGGTTCCTGATGGGGCTGGTTTAAAACGTTCTGCAGCTGAAATAACAGCGGCCGTGAGGTCAGCCCAACAAAGAGGGCCGAGATCGTATCAGCCTCAGGCAGATCCTGCCAGCCGGCCTTTGCCAGACGCTCGGCCTGTTGCAGATCGTGCAGCGCTTCCAGTGTCTGCAGATGCACGTGCAGCGAGCGGTCAGAGGATAGGAAGAATAAAAG
>NZ_AXCC01000009.1:0-233 GCF_000475315.1 Marinobacter sp. EN3 | reverse complement strand
AAATAAATGGCCATTGACAAATAAATCCGAAAAGTGTCGCACCAATAACGAAAGCAAAGGCCAAGCCCGCAAGCGCTGCCGGAAGAGCTTCCACCCAGGGCTTGAGGGAGTAATCCGCTCCCACAACGACCACCGCCAAGAAGACCCCGTAAATCGCAGAAGCGGTGAATCCGGAATAGACGAGCCTACGTCTCAACATCTTGCAATTGCCCTAACGCCTGGGCTCAGCGGCC
>NZ_AXCC01000008.1:0-224 GCF_000475315.1 Marinobacter sp. EN3 | reverse complement strand
GGCGGTGTTAACCACCGGGAAGACTACCAGCACTACGACTACCCCGGCCGCTACAAAGCCGACGCCAGCGGCCAGCCGTTCACCCAGAACAAACTGGATGCCCTTAGAAACGACGCATCCATGGCCAACGGCAAAAGCAACCGCCCGGACTTCACCCCCGGCGCCAAAGTGGAACTGCAGGACCACGACAGCCAGACCCTGAACCGGGAATGGCTGCTCACCGC
>NZ_AXCC01000007.1:0-762 GCF_000475315.1 Marinobacter sp. EN3 | reverse complement strand
CATGAGAAATCCGGGCTAGGAACACGCAACTCCTTCGTGGTTTTACCTTTGGCACTGTCAATGCCAGAGGCCTGGGCTGTGGCCGTCGTGGTGATTGTCGTCCAGTCTTTGTTGGAACTGTTTGGAATGATGCTTTATCTGCGGTGGGTGCCTAGTCGGCTGCTACCGGACACCTGAATAATCTGAAACCCGTAAACTCATTTAAAATAGGAAGATCTCCCGTGCAAACCCGAACCCTGGTCATCAGTCTCCTTCTTTTTTGTCTGGTTGTCTTTGCTGGTGCTTTTGTTATTTACGATCGCTCCCAGGGCACTAATGAACCCGCCGTTGTTGAAAGAACGCCACTGGTGAGGGATTACTCTCCCGTTATTGGCCCTGAGGACGCGCCGGTAACCATTGTCGAGTTCTTCGACCCATCCTGCGAAGGTTGTCGCGCCATGCATCCCTATGTGAAACAGATTCAGGCTGCCTACCCGGACAACGTGCGTCTGGTACTGCGCTACGTATTGTTTCACAAAGGCTCGGAAGAGGCCGTCAGAATCCTGGAAACCGCCCGTGAACAGGGGGTCTATGAGCCGGTACTGGACGCTGTTATGGAAGCACAACCGAAATGGCACGATGATCCAAAGGTCGCCGCAGCATGGGATGCGGCGGCGTCAGCCGGACTTGATGTCGAAGCCGCTCGGGCCGGTATGAACTCACCCGAGATTGACGGCATTATTCAACAGGATGCTGCGGACGTTAAGGAGGCTCTGAATAAGT
>NZ_AXCC01000006.1:0-1000 GCF_000475315.1 Marinobacter sp. EN3 | reverse complement strand
GCAACAATAAAGCTTAACGCCCGCCATCACCGGTGACAAAACCAAAGCGAAGCGGAGGTTTTGGCATCCGGTGCATGGCCTGGTTAGGCACTTCTTTGAACAACCTTCAACTCTTCCAGGGCCTCGATGATATTGGATAAGCTTTCGTCAACTTTGGTGGAGATAGAACCATTTTCGTACAAATAGGCAACAAGTTTGACGGTATTGTTAAAGCAGACCTCTGCGTTGGTAAAGCGATATGCAGAGAACTTCCAATCAACGGCCACATCAACATCTGGACGAGAACACGAATTCTCTAGTTTTAATGAAGGATGAACCGCCTTATCCCTGAATTTCATGACCTGATCGATACAGGCGAAAAATTCATTATAAGTTTCCTTTTTTAGTTTGTGAGTTCGACGAAATACCTCAGATATCTGCTTTGCCCTAGAGGTCTTTTTCTTTTTCCAAGCCTCGATTTCTTCTGCACTCAATTTGGCATGAGGTCGCAACGTATCGTAAAGCCCGTCCAGTGCTATGCCACAAGCAACAATGACCTGCATTGATGGCGCAAGCTCGCGCATTAACAGCTGTTTTTGATTTTCCGAATCTTCGTCCCAATGCTCAGGAATAGCAGTGGAGGCAAGCTTGGATTGCTTCAAATTGTCATGGGCAATTTTTAGCCAGATGGGAACGACATTATATGCTGTGGAAAGAACGAGATTTCCACTAGTCTTACCTTCATCGTCCACAGAAATGGATAGGTCTCCAGGCAAGACTCCAACTGTCATTCCTTTAAAAATCAGGACTCCATTGGGCACGAGAACACCTTTTCTGATCTTGCCTAACGCCGCCAGCATGCGCGGCTTTGTAGTGGAGGCGAAGCCGCAACGAAAAAGGCGTCGCTGTGCCTGGCCTTGTTAACTCTCTTGGACAAAGCAGTCTATTGGCTCGATCGTTTGGGCTATTCGAGTGATCGCCATACATACCATAGAAAAAATTAGGGAGGCTCTGAATAAGT
>NZ_AXCC01000005.1:0-425 GCF_000475315.1 Marinobacter sp. EN3 | reverse complement strand
CTAGCTGTAAGCGTTTCGAACATGTTGAATTTATTATTCATTTTAGCATCCGCTTCCGGCGTTCCAGTTGTGTCGATTACACTCCCATCACTATTAACCTTTAGAAGTGGCGGGGGGAGGAATGCTGAGCTTAAATCACCCTCGCCAGCTTTCATTAAGGCGCTGGCAAGAGCCATTGACTCGTTGTAGTTCATATTCTTTGGGTCAAATGTTTCGGCAAGTTCACGAGCTAGCGGTTGGTTGGGTTGTGTGTTGCCAGTCATCGTTGTTTGGGGCGGCATATTGTTGCCGCTTTTTTGTGTTGGTGTTATAGCTGAAGTCGCTATTGCACTTCCAATTTGCATGGTTAGCCCCTAGTATCATTAGTTAAAAATTAAGTGTTGCAAGGTGTATGCCATTAAACTAGTGAAGCCAAACACATAACA
>NZ_AXCC01000004.1:0-561 GCF_000475315.1 Marinobacter sp. EN3 | reverse complement strand
ACGCGCCCTGATGCTGGGCAGTTGCCGATACAAGAGCATCGAATCCATCCTCAAGCACCGCCTGGATGAGCAGCCCCTGGAAGAGCAACAAGAACTGGCCTTACCTGACACACACGACAACATCCGCGGCCCTGCCTACTACCACTGAAGGAATCTGACATGTTGAAACATCCCACACTGGATAAGCTCCACGCCCTCAAACTGACCGGCATGGCCGCCGCCCTGGAGGATCAGTCGGCCACCCCCGACATCACCGATCTGAGCTTCGAGGAGCGCCTCGGGCTGCTGGTCGACCGGGAAATGACGGAACGGGACAACCGGCGTATGAGCAGCCGGCTACGCCGGGCCAAACTGCGACACGCCGCCATCCTCGAAGACATTGATTACCGGAACTCACGCGGCCTGGATAAAGGGCTTATCCAGGGCCTAGCCAGCTGCCAGTGGGTGAAGGAACACCTGAACGCGCTGATCACCGGTCCCACCGGGGTCGGGAAAACCTGGCTGGCCTGTGCTCTGGCACACAAAGCCTGCCGGGAGGGGTACACCGCCCAGTACGTCCGC
>NZ_AXCC01000003.1:0-596 GCF_000475315.1 Marinobacter sp. EN3 | reverse complement strand
ACTTATTCAGAGCCTCCCTAACATTTTTGGCGGCATTCCCGCTAGTGCGGACCTCCAGGGCGAAGAGTCTCTCTCCGGTCTTTTTCTTGGTCAAACAGATTATGGTCCGGTAATTCTTTCGCTTCAGTATCATGTTTTGACGGGTAGCAACTTCTCTCCGTACTTTGGAGCGGGTGTAGGACGGATTCTCTTTTTAGATGAGAAGGATCGCGCACTAACCGACTTCGACGTCGAAGATACATGGGCCCCTGCGGTTCAGGCTGGTTTTCGCTGGAGGATACACAATAACTGGTCGGCAAATTTTGACGTTAGATATGCACCCTTCGAGGCGGATATCACCGGTAACCTGGGCCCGGCCCCTGTTCAGGCAAAAGTGGAAGTGGACCCCACTATCGTGAGCATCGGTGTTGCATATCGCTTTTAAATGCCAAGTATACCAACCGTCTGCATTTGCTGGTCGCTTTCAGCAACCTGCTGATTGATAAAAAACCTGCAGCGTAAGACCAATGCGCCCCTTTTCCGCCAAGATTGCGGAAAAGGGGCAAAAACCAGCGGTTATTCAGATCTTCCTTAGGTACTAATCCGAAACAAAGTAA
>NZ_AXCC01000002.1:0-44086 GCF_000475315.1 Marinobacter sp. EN3 | reverse complement strand
ATTTCGGAGGCCATGGATGGCCGGAGAGAAGCGCACAGGGATGTGCTTGTAGCGGTTCCCGGAAAGCCTATCCAGCCAGATGGCCATGCTCCCGGCGATGGGAGCAAAAGTTAGCCATTCACCGGCCGCTGATGCCGCAAAAGATGGTTTTCCAGCTTGCGGAAAGCAAACACCAGAATAAACGTCAGCGCCATATAGCAAAGCGCCACGAAAATAAACGCATCAAACGGCGCATAAAACCGCGAATAAATGTTCCTCGCCGCCCCCGTCAGATCAACAATGGTGACCACACTGGCAATCGCACTGGCGTGCAGCATGAAAATCACCTCATTGGAATAGGCCTGAACCGCCCGACGCGCCGCGCTTGGCAAAATGATCCGGCGCATCCGCAGAAACCAGTTCATGCCATAGGCCTTGGCCGCTTCGATTTCACCATGGGGCGTCGACATAATCGCCCCCCGGATAATCTCCGTGGTATAGGCTGCCGTATTCAGCGTGAAAGCCAGCAGGGCAGGGTAGAGCGGTTCCCGGAAGATCTCCCACCAGAAGGTTTCCTGAATCCCCGGAATCTGCGCCACCCCGTAATAGATAATGTACAGCTGGATCAGCAGCGGCGTGCCCCGGAACAGATAGGTGTAGATCCAGATTGGCCCGGACACCAGCGGATTCCGCACCGTACGCAGAATCGCCAGCGGCACCGCCACCACCAGGCCGATGACCAGCGACAGAAACACCAGGTGCACGGTCGTCACCAGACCGTCCCAGTACTCCATCAGCGTCATGGCCGTGAAAATTTCGTTCTTGTTCAACCACTCGGCAATGAAATCAGGCATCGTTTAATTCCCCTGAACCACGCCGACATTGGCTCGACGATCAAGCCACTTGATAAACAGTTCTGACCCCGCTGTCAGTGCCAGATACACGGCAGCCACCGGTACGAAGAAGTGGAACGGCATGCGCTCCGCCTTGGCGGCTTCCTCCGCCACCCGCACCATATCGGTCAGGCCGATGATGGACACCAGCGCCGTGGTCTTGAGCAACACCTGCCAGTTATTGCCGATGCCGGGCAGGGCATGGCGCAGCATCTGCGGGATCATCACCCGCCGGAAGGTATGCCATCGGGAAAAGCCATAAGCCTTGGCCGCTTCAATCTGACCGACGTCCACCGCCAGAAAGGCACCGCGAAAGGTCTCGGTCATGTAGGCACCGAAAATCAGACCGATGGTCACCACGCCGGAAATGAAAGGATCAAACTGGAAGAAAAAGTCGATACCGCGGGTTTCCCACAGATAATCCGAAAACATGTTCACCGCTACCTGGCCGCCGTAATAGAACAACAGCATCATCACCAGATCCGGAACCCCGCGAATCAGCGTGGTATAGGCGGTTGCGATGCCGGCGGCAACACGACTGCCGGAGAGTTTTGCACTGGCACCAACCAGGCCAAGCGTCAGGGCCAGGGCCAGAGACAGGAAGGCCAACTCAATGGTGATGACCGCTCCTTCTGCGAGGGCCGGGCCATAGCCTTTCAGATCAAACATGGGAGTATCCGGTCAGCGGGGGCGCCGTGGCGCCGCCCCCTGGTCATTACATCTTGATATCGTAGTTGAAGTACTTCTTCATGATGGTGTCGTAGGTGCCATCTTCCTTCAACGTGCGCAGGGCGGCGTTTACTTCATCGGCCAGGTCGGCATCACGCTTGCGCATGGCAACGCCCACACCTTCACCCAGTTTCACAGGCTCGCCCACTTCCTTGAAGCCGTCTTTGGACAGAACGGTCTGCTCACCCACCGGGTAGTCGACAAAGACCACATCCAGACGCTGACCTTCAAGGTCCAGTACCATGTCATCAGCGGTGGTGTAGCGCTTGATTTCAACAATGCCACCCATGTTTTCGGTCACGTAGGTGTCCATGGTGGTACCGCGCTGAACACCGACAGTCTTGCCTTTCATGGCATCCATATCAGTGACGTCGGTGCTGAAATCGTTGGGGCCGAACCAGCCGCCCGGGGTGTTGTAGTACGGTTCGGAGAAGAGCACGCGCTCGGCACGCTCCGGTGTGATCGACATGGACGACATGATCAGATCAAATTTACGAGCCAGCAGGCCCGGAATCATACCGTCCCATGCCTGAATGACGAATTCGCAGTTGGCGTTCATCTCTTCACACATGGCGTCCGCCAGCTCTACTTCAAAACCGGTCAGCTCACCGTTTTCGTCTTTGTACTCGAATGGCTCGTAGGGCACATCAAAAGCAATGCGCAGGTTTCTTTCCTGAGCCTGGGCCGTACCGGCAACCAGGGCCAGGGCGCAACTTGCTGCAACAATCAGTTTTTTCATGTGTCACTTCTCCAGTAATTCGCCACAAAGGCTTTATTTTTTATGGAAGTTTCGGGAGCTTTTCTTCAACTCCTCGTCCAACACCGATTCAAGATAGCACTGGTGTTCAGAACTTGGGAGCAAGAAATTGCTTCATACGCTCGGAATCCGGGTTGTCAAAAACCTTGTCCGGGGTTCCCTGCTCCTCAATCACGCCCTGATGCAAAAACAGGACCTGGCTCGACACATCCCTTGCAAACGCCATCTCGTGGGTGACCACGATCATGGTTCGGCCTTCCTCGGCCAGACTCTGCATAACTTTCAGGACCTCGCCCACCAGCTCCGGGTCCAGGGCCGAGGTTGGCTCATCAAACAGCATCACTTCGGGTTCCATGGCCAGCGCCCGGGCAATGGCCGCCCGCTGCTGCTGTCCGCCGGACATCTGGGCCGGGTAATAGTCCTTGCGTTCGTAGATGCCGACCTTGTTCAGGTAGGCCTCTGCGCGCTCAATCGCTTCTTTTTTCGGAATCTTCAGAACGTGAACCGGCGCTTCGATAATGTTCTCCAGCACCGTCATATGGGACCAGAGATTGAAGCCCTGGAAGACCATGGAGAGGCGAGCCCGGATCAGTTCCACCTGGCGGTTATCGGCGGGCACCCGCTCACCCTTGCGGTTCTCGGTGAACCGGATTGGGTCGCCGTGCACAATAATGTCGCCGGAGGTGGGGGTTTCCAGCAGGTTGATGCAGCGCAGAAAGGTACTCTTGCCGGAACCGGAACTGCCAATCAGGGAAACCACATCACCCTTGCGGGTTTCCAGAGAGATGCCCTTGAGTACTTCCAGCTTGTCAAAGGTCTTGTGGATGTCCCTGCAAATAAGAGGCGCTGGTTCCGCCATGGCTGGCTCCTGAGACTGTCATACAAAGGCGCATGTTTTACGGACTGTTGCCGTGGAAATCAATACCGCTTTGTTGGGTTTTCGTGAAAGTTGTTGGACTCAAGGGAGACCCGGATCACCTCTGCGCCCTGGTTTTCCAGGCTTCGCAGCGAGTCCTGAACAAAACGGACGTGGGCCATGGCCACCTTGCGGGCGGTTCTGGCTTTACCCGCCATAATGGCCTGGTAGATCTGCTTGTGGTGTTTCATGATCAACTGACGCATTTCTGCTCTGGGATTCAGGTTGGCAACGGAGGCATGCACGGTCAACAGCATCATGTTTTTCAGACCATTGAGCACGTGTACCAGTACCGGGTTATGAGACGCTTCAATAATAGCCTGGTGAAAACCGTGGTCGGGTTTGGCGTTGCTGAGTGGGTCGGTTTCCTCAAGAGCCCGGTAGGCTTTGGTAATCCGGTGCCGATCGCCGCGGGTTGCACGCTGGGCCGCCAGCTCGGCCGCCTGGCCCTCCAGCTGTTCGCGTACTTCCAGCAAGTCATAAAGGGTGCGGGGGTGGCCGGCAAACAGGTGCATCAACGGGCTGTTGTCTTCCAGATCGTCCGTGGTCGGGACAATGCTGGCAACGAAGGACCCCCGACCATGCTGGGTTTCGATCACGCCCCGGCCCTGAAGTTCATGCAGGGCTTCACGAATGATGGCCCGGGAAACACCCAGCCGGGTCGCCAGCTGGCGCTCCGAGGGTATCTTCTGCCCCGGTGCCAGGCCGCCGTCCAGAATCAGCCGTTCTAGCCTGAAGGAAATTTCCTGCGATATCCCCATGTTTTCTACCTGACGGGTCTTGCTGGTCTGACCAGTTGCTAATGATCGAGTGTTCAGGAAGTCCTTCTCGGGTGTTGCCCTCCAGACCGCTAACTATGGCTTATGGCGCCGAATTCGTCCATTTTTCGGCCATCAAAAACTGGTCTGACCAGTTGGCAATTCTCTGGACTAAACCGCACCTGCCTACGAATATCTTTTTAATGCTGGCATTCGCTGGTGTTGGATTACCTCTGCATAACAACAAAGTGAACGGAGATGTTTCGATGAACATCAATGATAACAACGACAAGCATTGTGATTCAGACGCAAACCCACCACGCCGGAGTTTTCTCAAGAAACTGGCAGTTGGCGCGGCCCTGGCGGGCGCACTGACACTGGGAGCCGGTCAGGCCCAGGCCGCGACTACCTGGAAAATTCAGTCGGTGTGGGATGCGGGCACGGTTGGCTATGACCTGTTCGAGGAATGGTGCAACAGCATCAAGGAAAAATCCGGCGGAGAACTGATTTTCAGGCCGTACCCGGCAAAGGCGGTCGCGGCCGACAACAACGCGCTGTTTGATGCGGTACGTAATGGCGTACTGCAGGGTATGAACCCGTTTACCCTGTATTGGTCAGGCAAGATCCCGGCCTCGGTGTTCCTGTCGTCTTACCCGGCCGGCCCGGATCAGCCTCACCAGTGGGACACCATGTTCTATTCCCTGGGCATGCTGGAGAAAACCCGGGAGATCTACAAAAAGTACGGGCTGTTCTACGTGGGCCCGATTCAGCACGACGCCAACATCATTCATTCCAAGAAGCCGGTAAACAGCCTGGCGGATCTCAAGGGCATGAAGATCCGGGTGCCTGGCGGCATGGTGGCTGAAGTATTCCAGCAGTTCGGGGTATCCACTGTCAGCCTGCCGGGTTCCGACATCTTCCCGGCTCTGGAAAAGGGCACCATCGATGCGGCGGACTACGTGGGCCCGGCAGTGAACTATGAGCTGGGCTTCTCCCAGGTGACCGATTACATCCTGTTCGGGCCTCCAGGGGTGATGTCTATTTACCAGCCGGTGGATCTGATGGACCTGACGGTGAACCTGCGTGCCTGGAACGCCCTGGATCCCAAGCTGCAGCAGCTGGTTGAGGAAGAGGTGCGCAATTACTCCCAGAAGCACTACCTGACCATCCAGAAGCGCAACATCGAAGCGATGGAAAAGTTCAAGGCGGATGGTGACACCGTCACGCGTCTGAGCCAGCAGGATCTGCAGGAGTTTCGTCGCGCGGCAATTCCCATCTGGTACAACTGGGCGAACAAGAACGAGGATGCCAAGGCCATCTTCGATATGCAGCTCGAGTACATGATGAACGACACCGTGGGCTACGTCACCGAGGAAGACCTCAAGGCGGCTGGCAAGTAAACCGGCACTACCAACAACAATCAAAAAAGCGGGGAAGGGCAGGGAAGCCTTGGTTCAGGGCGCTCTCTCCCTTCCCCGCGTTGTCACTGACGTGAGGACAGTATGTCTGATCTGAGCAACTTTGGCTTTGTGCTGCCGCACTGGTTCTACTGGGGTTGGCTGGCGGTAATGCCGCTGCTGATGATGGCGTGGGACCGTTGGTCCAGTAGCCGTGGCGTGCAGGCGATTGACAAGAATGCCCTGGCAAACGAGAAGCTTCAGCAGATCGAAGCCGAAATGTCGAAAACCATCGAGTCGGATTACGCGAACTGGTTTACCCGGATCGTCGACTGGATCAGCGAAAAATCTGGCGTGTTTATTTCCTTCTGGACCGTAAACGCCGTTGTTTTCTACTTTTTTGAAGTGGTTATGCGCTACATCTTCAATATGCCGACCATCTGGGTGCATGAGGCCAGCTTTCTGCTGTTCGGTATGCAGTACCTGCTGGCGGGCGCGTTTGCCCTGCTGCATGGCGCCCACGTGAGGGTCGATGTGATCTATAACCTGTTGCCTGTGCGGGGCCGGATTGGCATGGATATCTTCACTTCCATGTTCTTCTTCATGTTTGCGTTGGCGCTGGTGATTACCTCCTGGACCTTTTTCCAGAACTCCTATTCGATGGATGAACGTACGGTCGAGACCTGGGGCATCCAGTACTGGCCGGTCAAGGCCATGATGCTGCTGGGGGCTGTTCTACTTACCTTGGCGGGCCTGTCCAAACTGATCAAGGACATTGCCCTGTTCGTCAAGCTTGGCCGGGAGCAACACGCATGACTACCACTACAGTGAACAATCCGGGCCAGGGCAACCTCAAAGGCAAGCTTGGCACTTGGCTGATGATTCTGGCCACCGCTGCGCTGGCCTTTGTGATGTTTGTCGAGTTCGTCAACATTCTGTTCTACGACCCGTTCAGCGATGAGAAATTCCTGTTCAAGCTGGCCGGAAGCCTGGCCGATGTGAACATCGGACCGCTCACCTACCTGATGTTCGGCTCCCTGTTGGTGGCTTTGATGATGGGTCTGCCACTGGCGTTTGTTACCGGTGGTCTTGGGGTTGCCTTCATTTATCTGGTGGGCGACTCGCTGATGCTGAACATCATCCCCAGCCGCATCTTCCCGATGATGACCAACTCGGATCTGGCCGCTATTCCGCTGTTCATCTTCATGGCGGCGATGCTGGAACGGGCCGGGCTGATCGAGGAGATGTTCAACGTCGTCTACAAGTGGATGGGTGGTGTTGGCGGCGGCCTGGCCATTGCCACTATTGTGGCCTCTACCATTCTAGCAGCGATGGTCGGGGTTATCGGTGCGGCGGTCGTGACCATGGGGATCATTGCCCTGCCGGCCA
This sequence comes from Marinobacter sp. EN3, assembly GCF_000475315.1. Lineage (NCBI taxonomy): Bacteria > Pseudomonadati > Pseudomonadota > Gammaproteobacteria > Pseudomonadales > Marinobacteraceae > Marinobacter > Marinobacter sp. EN3. The sequence goes on along the minus strand of NZ_AXCC01000002.1, from coordinate 37,268 downwards.
TGCTCAAACGGGGTTACGACCACAAGATCGCCCTCGGCTCCATCATGGCGGGCGGTACCCTGGGTATTCTCATTCCGCCCTCGATTCTGGCGATCCTCTATGCCGTGGTTGCCCAGCAATCGGTGGGTGAACTGTATCTGGGGTCGGTGATTCCTGGCGTTCTGCTATCCAGCCTGTATGTGTTTTATGTCTGGATCCGGGCGAAGCTGAACCCCGAACTCGGGCCTCCGATTCCCAAGGAGGAACGCATCGGCCTGAAAGACAAGCTGCTGCTTCTGAAAGACCTGATTGCGCCTCTCATTCTGGTGTTCCTGGTGCTTGGCCTGCTCTTTGGCGGCATTGCCACACCAGTTGAGGCGGCCGGCATCGGCTCCTTTGGCGCCATTCTCGTGGCGATGAAACACAAGGTGTTCACCATCGCGACTCTGCGGGATGCTTCGGTCACTACCGCCAAGGCTTCCGCCATGGTGCTATGGATCATGTTTGGTGCCTCGGTGTTTGTAGGTTTCTACATTCTCCAGGGTGGTCAGGACTTTATTACCGAATCCATTCTGGGCACCGGCCTGCCGGCCTACGGCATCCTGTTCCTGCTGATGGTGTTGTTGGTGGTCCTGGGCATGTTCCTGGACTGGGTCGGCATCCTGCTGCTGGCGGTGCCTATCTTTATCCCCATTGTGGAAGCCCTGGAGTTCCCGGGTCTGTTCGGCCTGCCGGGCGTGTCTGGTGACGACGTGGTGCTGTGGTTCGGGGTGTTGTATCTGGTGAATATGCAGATGTCGTTCCTGAGCCCGCCCTTCGGCTATGCGCTGTTCTATATCCGCGGCGTGTGCCCGCCGGAAATTTCCATGGGCACCATCTTCAAGTCATCCCTGGTGTTCCTGGCCATCCAGGCCCTGGGCGTATTCCTGTGCATTGTGTTCCCGGCCATCACTACCTGGCTGCCCAATCTCGCTTATGGCTAACCAAGAGGAGTAAATCGTTATGTTGACCATTCATCGTCTCGACCTGTCTGATGCACGCATCCTGATTGAGGGTGCGGCGGCCAAGGCCCGTGAAATCGGTGTGCCCATGTGCATCGCAGTGGTGGACGAGTCCGGCACGCTGATCGCCTTTGAGCGTATGGACGGGGGCAAAGTGACCAGTGTTACCATCGCACAGGACAAGGCATTTACCGCTGCGGCCGCGCGCAAAGCGACCCACGATTACAATGCCGCCAACGTGCCGGGCAACCTCGCCTTCGGTATACATACTGAAGTGGGCGGTCGCCTGAGCACGGTAGGCGGTGGCCTGCCGGTGATGGTAGACGGTGAAGTGGTCGGCGGTATCGGTCTCAGCTCGGGCACGCCACAACAGGACATGGACTGTGCCCAGGCTGGCATCGACCATTTTGAAAGCAAACGCCAGTAACCGGTGTCTCTTATGAATACTCAATCCCGTATCAGCAAGTCCCGGCTGGCGGAGCAGTTCCGGGCCTTTATTGACCCGGACTTCGTCATCACCGATGACGAAACCCTGAAACCCTATGAGTGCGATGGCCTGGCCATGTACCGGGAAATGCCCATGCTGGTGGTGCTCCCGGAAACCGTGGAACAGGTGCAGCGGGTCATGCGCATTTGCCACGAAAACGGTGTGCCGGTGGTGGCCCGTGGTGCCGGTACCGGTTTGTGTGCCGGTGCCATGCCGCATAAGGAAGGGGTAGTGCTCTCGCTGGCCAAGTTTAACCAAATTCTGAACATTGATCCGATTGGTCGCACCGCACGCCTGCAGCCGGGTGTCCGTAACCTGGCGATCAGCGAAGAGGCTGCACAGTACGGCCTTTATTACGGGCCGGATCCTTCCTCTCAGATCGCCTGCACCATTGGCGGCAACGTGGCCGAAAACTCCGGTGGCGTGCACTGCCTGAAGTACGGCCTGACCGTGCACAACATCCTCAGTGTGGAAATGATCACCGCCGAGGGTGACCGGGTAACGGTCGGCAGTGATGGTCTGGACAGCTGCGGTATGGATCTGCTGGCGCTGCTCACCGGCTCTGAAGGACTGCTGGGCGTGGTCACCGAGGTGAAGGTGAAACTGCTGCCCAGGCCGGAAGTGGCACAGGTGATCATGGCGGGCTTCGACAGCATCGAGAAAGCGGGCGACGCGGTGGGTGGCGTGATTTCCCACGGCATCATCCCCGGCGGCCTGGAAATGATGGATGGTCATGCCATTGTCGCGGCCGATGACTTCTGCGGTGCCGGGTATCCCCGGGATGCCAAGGCCCTGCTGCTGTGTGAAGTGGACGGCACCGAAGAGGAAGTGCACGAACACATCGCAGAGGCCGAAGCGCTGTTCCGTAAGCTGGGCGCGACCTCCATTCGCACCTCACAGAGCGAGGAAGAGCGGGCTCTGCTGTGGAAAGGGCGCAAGTCGGCCTTCCCGGCGGTGGGGCGGATCTCGCCGGATTATTACTGCATGGATGGCACCATTCCGCGTCGCTATCTGGCCAAGGTATTGCTGGAAATGGAAAAGATGTCAGAAGAGTTCGGCCTGCGGGTGGCGAACGTGTTTCATGCGGGCGATGGCAACCTGCACCCGCTGATCCTGTTTGATGCCAACGTGCCAGGCGAGTTTGAGCGCACCGAGGCGTTCGGCAGCAAGATCCTGGAACTCTGTGTTGAGGTGGGTGGCTGTATCACCGGTGAGCATGGCGTGGGCGTGGAGAAAATTCGCCAGATGGCGGTGCAGTTCAATGATGACGAGCTGCAGCAGTTCCACGATGTGAAAGCGGCCTTCGACCCCACCGGAATTCTGAACCCGGGCAAAGGGGTGCCCACCCTGAAATTCTGTCAGGAATACCGCTCCATCGAGCACAAGCAACACAAGCACGAAGAGGCGGACACTGCCCATGGCTGATCAGATCCAAACGATACAGGAGCAGGTGCTCCAGGCCCGCAGTAACGGGCAGAAACTCAACATTGTCGGCGGCGGCAGCAAGTCCTTTATGGGGCGCCAGAGCGATGCTGATGCCAGCACTCTGAGCCTGGCCGAGCACACTGGTGTGGTGGAATACCATCCGGTAGAGCTGGTGCTGACGGTACGTGCCGGTACCACCCTGAAAGAAATTGAAGCGGTGCTGGCGGAGCAGGGCCAGTGTCTGCACTTTGAGCCGCCGCATTTTGGCGACGCATCCACCATCGGCGGCACAATGGCCTGCAACCTGTCCGGCCCGGCCAGACCCTGGGCGGGATCGGTGAGGGATCAGGTGCTGGGTATTCGCCTGCTGAACGGCAAGGGCGAACACCTGCGTTTTGGTGGCCAGGTGATGAAAAACGTGGCGGGATACGACGTTTCCCGTCTGCAGGCCGGCGCCATGGGAACACTCGGGGTGATCACCGAGATCAGCCTGAAAGTCATGCCGAAGCCGGCGGCCACCGTTACCCTGGTGCGGGAGATGGCCATGGACGAGGTGGTGGAATACATGAACCGCCGTGCCGGTGAGCCCAAACCCATCACCGGTGCTTGCTGGGTAGATGGCAAGGTGTACCTGCGCCTTGCCGGTGCAAAATCAGCGGTTGAGGCGACCGCCGAGAAATGGGGTGGCGAGGTTATGGCTGAGGGTGACCAGTTCTGGCGAGAGGTTCAGGACATGCAGCACGGCTTCTTTGACGATCCGGAAGCACCTCTCTGGCGGTTCTCCCTGGATTCCACCGCCAGAACGCCGAAGCTGGACGGCCCCTGGATGATCGACTGGGTTGGCTCCCAGCGATGGTATCGCGGCCAGGCCTCACTCAGCGATCTGGAGCCACTGGCTCGTGCTGCCGGTGGTCAGGTCAGCCTGTTCCGGGGTGGTGATCGCACTGCCGAAGTGATGCAAAGCCAACCCGAGGCGTTGAAAACCATCCAGCGCCGCGTGAAACACTCGTTCGATCCCGACGGCATTTTCAATCCTGGCCGTCTCTATAGCTGGTTGTAATTATGCAAACGAATCTGGTTCAACAATTTGCCAATGATCCTGAAGGTCAGGAAGCGGAGGAAATCCTCAGGGCCTGTGTGCATTGCGGTTTCTGCACCGCGACCTGCCCAACCTACCAGGAACTGAACGACGAGCGGGACGGACCCCGTGGCCGCATCTATCTGATGAAGATGTTCCTGGAAGGCGGCGAAGTGACCGAGAAAACCCGTGAACATCTCGACCGCTGCCTGACGTGTCGAAGCTGTGAAACCACCTGTCCCTCCGGCGTGAAATATGGCCGCCTGGTGGATATCAGCCGTGGTTTGATGGAGAAAGAGCTGCCGCGTAAGCCGCAGGAAAAATGGCTGCGCTGGGCGCTGACCCGCTTCCTGCCGGATCGCCGGCTGTTCGGGTTGATGCTGCGTCTGGGCCAGGCCTTCCGGCCGGTCCTGCCGGAGAAGCTGCGCACCAAGGTGCCGCCCCGCCGGCACGCAAGCCCCTGGCCCTCGTCGAGCCACAGCCGTGTGGTTCTGGCCCTGGCCGGCTGTGTTCAGCCGTCGGCTGCGCCCAATACCAACGCTGCCGCCGCCCGGGTGCTGGACAAGCTCGGCGTGACCATGGTGGAAGCCCCCGAGGCCGGATGCTGTGGCGCGGTGAACTACCATCTGTCCGAACATGGGCGCGGTCTGGAACAAATGCGCAGCAACATCGATGCCTGGTGGCCTGCCATCGAAGCTGGAGCCGAGGCCATCATCATGACCGCGTCAGGTTGTGGTGCCATGGTCCAGGATTACGGGCATCTGCTGAAAGATGATCCGGTGTACGCCAACAAGGCACGAAAGGTCAGTGAACTGTGTACAGACCTGGGTGCTTTCCTGCTGAAAGAAGACCTGGAGCCCTTGAAAGCCGGCGCCCGGGCCGGCAAGGTAGCCTTCCATTGTCCGTGCACGCTGCAACACGCCATGAAGCAGAACGGTGTAGTGGAGCAGGTGCTCACCAAGGCGGGTATCGACCTGGCGGCCACCAAAGACAAGCACCTGTGCTGTGGCTCGGCGGGTACCTATTCCATTACCCAGCCGGAGATGAGCCAGAAGCTGCTGGATAACAAGCTCAAGGCGCTGACGGTGGATAACCCGGTACGGATTGTCACGGCCAACATTGGCTGCCAGTTGCACCTGGAGAGCAAAGCAGACGTACCGGTGAACCACTGGATCGAGTTGCTGGACCGCTGATCCGTTCCTGAAAGTGGCGCTGGCTTTCGGTATAGTTACCAGCGCCTGTCCCGCTGCTGTGATGGTGGCGGGGCTCTCCCTCAAACTATTCACAGGATGTGAACCCATGCCAAGGAAACTGGCCCTGAGCCTGCTTCTCGTTACCGCGGCAGCGCCCGCCACTGCTGAAATCTACCGCTGGACCGATGCTAACGGGTCCATACACTTTTCCGATACGCCACCCAGGCAGGTGCGACATTCCAGTGTTTCGGTGAAACCACCGGTGACCGTCCCCATGGGCGAAAACATCCGCCAGGCCGACCGGGTGCGGCAAAGCCGGGCTGAAGTGGAACGCTTGCTGGCTCCCGGCAGCAAGGATCGCTATGCCCAGGCCAGAGAGGCAAAAAAGCAGGCGCAACAGTGCGAGAAATATCGGAAGCAGTTGGACCGGATTCAGGGCCAGTTGCGAGCCGGTTACAGCAATGATCGAGGCAATGGCCTGCGCCAGAAACGACGCAAACTCAGCCAGCTCTATAGCCGGGAGTGCGTGCTCGACCAGAACTGATTTCCGCGCTGGCTTCGGAAACCGCGCATTGCGGTCCTTTTCTGAATATTGTTAGCTATCTATCTAGTCAGCGGAGGTAGCATTTGTCTCATTTTCAGCTCGCGTTATTACTTGGTATGACCGTCGCCCTGGGGCCTCTGGCTCTGGATGCGTATTTGCCCGCGTTCCCCGATATTGCTGAGGGTTTTGGTATTCCCCATGCGGATGTGGGCCTGACTCTGAGTGCCTATGTCGCCACCCTTGGTCTCGCACAACTGGTGGGCGGGCCTTTGTCGGATCGCTATGGCCGCAAGCTGATACTGTTTGTCGGGCTGACCATTTTCGCCATTGCCGCGATGATGATTGCCGGAGCCGATACCCTGGCGGAGTTGGTGGGCTGGCGAATTGTACAGGGCATCGGCGGTGCCTTCTGTGCGGTCTCGGTGCCTGCGATTGTCCGCGACCAGGTGGGCGGGCAGGAAGCGGCGCGCCTGTTCGGCCTGATTGGCCTGATCATGTTTATTGCCCCGGCTGCGGCACCTTCACTGGGTGCGTTGATGCTTGCGCTCGGCGATTGGCACTGGATTTTCGTATTTCTGGCCGGCTACGCGCTCTTGCTGGCGGTCGTGCTGCAAATCGCCCTGTTTCCCAGGTTGAAACCCAGGCCCCAGGCTTCGACGCCGGTGAAAACTCTGGTAACCAACTACATGCTGGTGCTTCGCCACGGCACAACCATGCGCTTTATCGGGATTCAGGTGATGTGCTTCAGCACCATGCTGCTGTTCATTACCCATTCGTCGTTTATCTACCAGGAGTGGTTCGGCCTGTCCAACGCCAGTTTCTCCATGCTGTTCGCGGCCAATATCGGATTGATGGCGGTGCTGAATCTGGTCAACCGGCCGCTGTTGCGGCGCGTCCCATCAGTCATCCTGTTGCGGGTACAGGTTATGCTGCAGTTCCTGATGCTGGTCGGGTTGGTTACCGTGGTCATTCTGGACGGGCCGTTCTGGGCGGTGGCGTTGTTCATCATTGGCGCCATTGGCTGTCAGGGCGGGATCGTGCCTAACAACATGGCCAATGCGCTGGAGTTCTTTCCGCATCTGGGCGGAACCGCCGCCGCTATGCTGGGCGCCTCTCAATTCACCCTGGCTGGAGGGATCAGTGCGCTGTCATCGGCTTTAGGAGGTGATGCGCTTCTGCCTATTGTGCTGAGCATGCTGGCCTGCTCGGCTGGCGCGGTGGTGTTGGCGGCCGGAGCTCCAGCCGCGATTGCCCGGGAAAAGGCCAGGGCCGAAACCCTGGCCTGAGACCGCTCAGGGATTGCGGCGCACATTGACCAGTAACGGACTACCGGTGGCCGGGTCGTGAATCAGATCGCAGCTGACGCCGTAGAGTTCTTGCACCAGCTCCGGTGAGACAATCTCCGCCGGAGTGCCCTCCTCAATAATGGTTCCGTTTTTCATGGCCACCATATGGTCCGCATAGCGACAGGCACTGGCCAGGTCGTGCACCACCATGGCGATGGTCTTGCCTTGTCCGCTCAGTGCCCGGATTAACTCAAACACTTCAATCTGGTGGCCCAGATCGAGGGCCGATGTAGGTTCGTCCAGCAGTAACAGCGGCGTTTGCTGGGCCACCGCCATGGCAATCCAGGCCCGCTGTCGTTGCCCGCCAGAGAGGGTGTCCAGTGCACGGTCAGCCAGTCCGGCAACATCGGCGGCCTGTATCGCCTGATCGAAGGCCCGTTGGTCTTCTTTCGACCACTGTGCCATCCAGCCCTGATGAGGCTGGCGGCCAAAGCGCACCAGGTCGGCAACGGTGAGACCTTCCGGGGCGGTGTTGTCCTGGGGTAGCAGGGCCAGTTTCCGGGCGACTTCTTTGGACGGCAGGCGATGGATATCCTTGCCGTCCAGAAGCACGGAGCCGCCCTTGGGCGTATGAATCCGGGCCAGGCCATTCAGCAAGGTGGATTTTCCGCAGCCGTTGGGGCCCACGATGGCGGTGACCTGGGCCGTTGGCAGATGAAGGCTCAGATTCTCCGCTACCACAAACTGACGGTGCGCCAGAGTGATGTCGTCGGCGGCAAGGGTCGCGGTTTGGGGGTGGCTCATGTCAGGCTCCGTGGCGAAGGTCTCAGCAGTATCCAGAGCAGGTAAGGGCTGCCGACGATGGCGGTAATGATGCCTACCGGAATTTCCAGCGGCGCAAACAGCGTGCGGCCTAACAGGTCGGCAATCAGCATGAAGCTGGCGCCCGCCAGGGCCGCAGCCGTGAGCGGAACCTTGCCCGGGCGGCACAGGGCCCGGGCAAGCTCCGGCGCCAGCAGGGCAATCAGGCCAACCGGCCCGCAGACCGATACTGCCAGGCCCGTGAGCATCACCGACAAACCCAGGCCGATTATGCGGGTGGCTTTCAGTCGTGTGCCCAGGGCAATGGCCACCGCATCCGTGAACTGCAAGGTATTGAGGGCTCGGCTGAGGCTCATCAGAATCAGGTAGCCGGCCGCAAGGCCCATTCCGAGCACCAGCACACTCTGGCCGGAACGGGCATTCAGGCTGCCCACCGTCCAGGGATAGGCCGCATTGGCGGCATCAATCGCCACCCGACTGAGCATTACCTGGGTGACTGCGCCCGCGATGGCGCCAATACCGATGCCGGCGACGATAAAGCGATAGCCCCGGGTGCCATTGGCGCCCGCCAGACCAAAGGCAATCGCCGTGGCGGCTGCCGCTCCAGCCAATGCCATGGCTGATGGTGCCAGCGATAAACCCACGCCCACCACCGACGCGACCGCAAAGGCGGTAGCCGCGTTATCGATGCCGATAATGCCCGGTGTCGCCAGACGGTTACGGGCCAGGGTCTGCATCAGGCACCCGGCCATGGCCAGCGCTGCCCCACTCAGTAGTCCCGCGATTACCCTGCTCAGACGAAGCTCGTTGATCACGAAATCGGTCATCGGGTCTGCGTGGCCGGCTAATGCCCTGAGGGTATCGAACAGGGAAACCTGCACGGTACCGGTGGCCAGCGAGATGATGGTTGCCAGGACTAACAGCCCGAGCAGGGCGGTATTAACCAGCGTGTTGCGTTTATCCGGCATGGCGAATCCTGCGGTCATAGCGAAGGCATCCGGCCGGCCCGGACAATGGCCAGCAGCACCGGAGCGCCAATCAGCGCGGTAACCACCCCCAGAGGCATTTCGGCGGGCGCGGCAATCAACCGGGAAAGCACGTCGGCACCCAGTACCACGGCAGGGCCAACAGGCACACACAGCCAGAGGGTCTTGCGGATATCGGGGCCGGAAAAGGCCCTGGCAATAAACGGCACCACCAGTCCGACAAAGATCAGGGGCCCGGCGAGGGCCGTTGCCGAGCCCACCAGCAGAGCAACCGTGAAAGTGATCAGGAAGCGGATTCGCCCCGGGTGATGTCCCAGCCCGACGGCCGCTTTTTCGCCCAGGGCCATGGCTGCCAGTGGTCGTGCCACGATAGCAATCAGGACCAGGGCGAGAGTGATGGAGGGAAGCGTTGCCCAAAGCATGGACAAGGGTTTGCCGGCCACGCTGCCGGTAATCCAGAAGCGAATCTCATCGGCGGCTCGCTGGTCCATCAGCATCAACATGGAGGTCAATGCCAGCAGCAGACCGGTCATGGTGGCCCCGGCCAATACCAGACGCACAGGATCATTGCCCAGGCCCTGCACCCTGGTAGCGGCAATCACCAGGGCACAGCCGGCGAGCGCTCCAAGCTGGGCGGACAGGGTGGTGAGAGTGGCTGTGGTGGCGCCCAAGAGGATGGCCAGGGCTACTGCAAAGCCACTGCCAGCACTGACGCCCAGCAAGCCCGGCTCGGCCAGTGGGTTGCGGGTCATGGACTGGAGCAGGGCACCGGCCAGGCCCAGTGCGAGGCCGGTGATCAGGGCAATGATGGTGCGGGGCAGCCGAAGCTCGGTGACCACAAACCAGGCTTCCTCCGTGCCATTGGCCATCAGCGCCGCCATGGCATCGCTGGCAGACACCGGGCCGGCGCCATAGAGCAGGCTGGCCAGTACCACCAGTAATAATAAAAATCCCGCAGCCAGAAGCGGCGGGAAAAAAGCGCGAGACGCAACCACGCTAGTCGGGGATAGAGCGTTCGACATTGGGCGCTTCAGGGCTGAATGGCAGTGACCGCGGCTTCGATGTCATCAAGAATGGCCAGTACCGCCAGAGGTCCGGTAGCGCTGGTCCAGAGTTGCCCGCTGACGGTGATTACCCGGTCGTGTTCAACCGCATCCAGGCGGGCAAAGGCCGGGGATTGGCGGGCTGCCTCCAGTGCTTTGTCGCCATCTTCATTCAGTGTCGCCAGGAATACCCAGCTTTGATCCATGCTGGACAGGTTCTCCAGGCTCAGTGGTTCGCTGTGGGGGCGGCCTTCTTCAACCAGATCATTGTCATCTATCCGGAAGCCTACTGCCTGAAGAATCGAGGCCGAGAACAGGCCTTCCGCCATTACCAGGGGGCCCTGGGGCATCCAGCGAACCAGGGTGGCATCTCGCTGGGCTTCCGGGATGCGAGCCGCCACAAGGGCGGCCACTTCGCCAATGCGGGATTCGACTTTGGCAATCACCTGCTCAGCGGCCTCTTCTTTCCCCAGGGCTTTGGCGAACAGGCGGGTTTCCCGTTCCCAGCTGTCCGGCTGGAACATGGGAACATCTGACACGATCACCGGCGCAATACGCGACAGCAACTGGTATTGCTGCTCATTGGTGCGCGGTGCAGCCAGAATCAGATCGGGCCGGACGGAGATAACCGCTTCAATATTGGTTTCGGCCGGTGCGCCCACAATAGCGATATCACCTGCCCGGGACTTGATGTAATCGGCAACGTCGCTACCGCCACGGGTAATTACAGCACCCACTGGGTTGGCATCGACGGCCAGTGTCGTGTCCAGGGCGCCCTCGTACAGTGTGACTACTCGCTCTGGCTGGCCGTTGACCGTTACCGGGCCATAGGCCGTTTCCACAGACCGGGTATCCGCGAGACTGGTACCCGCGCCCATGGCGGAGAGTGCCAGTACGGCAATGGATCGGAGAAGCGTCTGTCTGGGGGTGAGAGTGCGGCATGTCATGGTCAGTGCGCTCCGGCAGCGGGGTGTTAGATAGCTTGCAAATTTTAATGGAAAATAATGATAATGGTTCTCGTTAAGGTTTTAAAGTGATAAATTGGAACGGTCAGTTGCAAATAATGGAACCAAATCATGTATGACTTGCAGGAGCTGGAAGCTTTCGTGTCGGTAGTGCGCACCGGCAGCCTGACCGCCAGTACCCGGGATCTGGGACTACCCAAGTCCACTCTCAGCCGCCGGATTCGACAACTGGAGGAGAATGTGGGGCAGCCACTGTTGCTGAGACAATCCCGGAAGATCGTGCCGAACGATGCCGGGCGTGTGTTCTACCGCTATTGCAACGACATTCTCGAGTTGGTGGTGCAGGGGCGGGAGGCACTGGACGAACTCAAAGCCGAGGTAACCGGCAAGCTGGAATTGCGTTGTCACGAATCTTTTGTGCGTGGCTGGTTTTCCGGGGTGGTTGAGTCCTTTATGGCTGACCATGACGACCTTCGTGTTGCGATTCACACCCAGAGGAACCTGCCGGAAGCGGTCGAGGACGGTGTGTGTATCTGGCTGGGCGAGACCGGTGAGACAGCGCTGCGCCAGGAGGTGCTCGGTGTACTCAAGCAGGGTATTTTCGGTAGCCCGGCCTATTTCCGGCAGCACGGCAAGCCGGCTGCACCGGGAGAGCTTGCCCATCATCCCTGGGTGGATCTGCTGGGTATGGCAGACACCGGGGTAATATTGCACCACTCCCGCCAGGGCAATTTTCCGCTATCGCTACCGGACCGTCGGTTTACCGTGGACCAGTTCAATGTGCAGGGTGACGCCATTGCCGCGGGCCGCGGCCTGGGCTTGATGCCGGTCTGGCTGGTGGAACGTCGGCTGACGGCTCATCCCGGCAGTTTTCAGTCCTGTCTACCGGAGTGGTATGGACCCGACCTGCCAGTGACCTTGCTTTATCCTCATGGTGTTCTTCCCCGTCGGGTGCGGGCCTTTATTGCTCATCTACGAAGCTGTATCCCGGAGGAATGGACTGGGGGTGTTGGTACTGCCACACAGGCTGTTCCGAAAAGCGGAACGCATCATTCCAACACCTGAACCCTTGCGTTGTGTTAATGTTCACGCCACTGATAATGATTCGCAAATGCGAAAACTGATACATCGTGAACGTTGCACAACACAAGGAGTTATTCATGCGCCGTCGTTTTCCTTTGCTGGCGTCAGCGGTTGCCCTGGCCAGTGCCAGCACCGCAAGTCTGGCCCAGGCCGTGCCCGTTGAGCTGGGTGAAATTGTGGTGACTGCCGCTGGCTTTGAGCAGAACATCTCGGATGCGCCGGCCAGTATTTCGGTGATCTCTGGCGAGGAGCTGGCGAAGAAGTCCTACAAGAGTATTGTCGATGCGGTGAATAACATCCCGGGAGTGTACGTAACCGGTGGCGGTGGTGCGCAGGACATCAGCATTCGGGGGATGGACGACAGTTACACGCTTTATCTGGTCGACGGCCGGCCGGTCTCAGCGGGGCGTTCGGTAAACACCAACGGCCAGGACGGTGGCAAGCAGATTGCTCTGCCGCCCATCTCCATGATCGAGCGGGTTGAAGTCATCCGTGGCCCGATGTCGTCGCTGTACGGTTCTGAAGCCATGGGCGGCGTCATCAACATCATCACCCGCAAAAACCGTGGTGAGTGGGCGGGCACTATCTCATCCGAGTACACCAAATCTCTGAACGATGTCAGCAACGACAGCCGGCAGACCAGCCTGTTTGCCGGCGGCGCATTGGTGGAGGACCTGCTCAGTGCGGAAGTGAATGCTGCCTGGGGAGGGGATGATGAGAGCGATTTTGCCGGTGCCGATGACTCCGCACGCAGTACCCCGGAAAGCAAGCGCAAGCAGGGTGGTGCCAAGCTGATTCTGACTCCGGATAGTCGCAACGAATTTGCCCTGAGTTACGACAGCTCCCGTCTGGAAGAGACCAGCACACCCGGCAAGAGTGTGGCAGAGGATGAAACCGGCTCAAACTACATCTATGACAAAGATGTATACGTGCTGTCTCATGCCGGCAACTATGGCGACTGGTTGACCCGCAGCTTTATCCAGCATGACCTGTCCGAGCGGGTACAGGATCAGACCAAGAAAGAGAAAGTATCGATGCTGGATACCCAGGCTACACGGTTCTGGGGCGACCATGTGCTGACGGTGGGTGGCCAGTACAAGAAGGAAAAGCTGACCGACGAAACCAACGGTTTGCTGACATCCAACATTCCAGGCGCCGTACGCAGTGTTGATCGCTGGATCGCTGCGGTGTACTCGGAAGTGGAGTGGGGGCTTACCGAGAAGTTGTCGGTGACCACAGGGCTGCGCTACAACGACGATGAGCTGTTTGGTGGTGAGTTTTCACCAAGGGTTTACGCACTTTACGATCTGACGCCAGAGCTGACCCTCAAGGGTGGGGTGTCTACCGGATATCGTCAGCCGGGTCTGGCCGATGTGACCGAAGGCTTCGGCCGCGGCACTGGCGGCGGTGGCTCACCTGCGCCGCATCCACGGGCATTGATCATCGGCAACCCGGAACTGGATCCGGAATCCAGTATCAGCTACGAGGCGGGCATGGTGTTTGATAGCCGGGCCATGGGGCTGAACGCCAGCGTGATGCTGTTCCAGACCGATTTCAAAGACAAGATTGCCGAAGACCGGCTTTGTGAGTCTCCCAATGGGGATCGCGATGACCCGGCCACCTGGACCTGCAGCTTTCAGGGCAACGACTACCTGTTCCTGAGTACCCGGGCCAACATCGACGAAGCCGAAATGCGAGGCGTCGAACTGACGCTGGATTACCGGCTGACCGACTCGGTCACTCTGAATTCCAGCTACACCTACACCGACTCTGAACAGAAGACCGGCGAGTACAAAGGCGAACCGCTGAACAAAATTCCTGAGCACATGGCTAACGCCAACCTGGACTGGCAAGCGAATAACCGGCTGAATCTTTGGTTCCAGGCCAACTACCGTGGTGAAACCAGTGATTACCTTGGCCGCCGTAGCATGTCAGATGGTACGCCGGGTTACACGCTGATGGATGCCGGCTTGCTTTACCAACTGACCGATTCTGCCCGGGTGACCGCGGGTCTGTACAACCTGGCTGATAAAGAAATCACCAATGATGACTATGGCGTAGTGCTGGATGGCCGTCGCCTGAACCTTGGCCTGGCGGTCGACTTCTGAGGAGAGTAACCATGACTTCAATGAAACGGATTATGGCTTTTGCTCTGGCCGGCATAACCCTGACCGGGTGCGCGACCACGACGGAAGTAACCGGCCCCACGGTGATCAGCTACGATCACGGTGCACTGGACACCTTGCTGGAGCTGGGTCTGGAAGAAAAGGTTGTGGCCATTCCACACCAGAGCCTGCCGGATTATCTGGCGGACCTGGGTGCAAGGCTGCCGGACGCAGGCGGTCTGAAGACCCCCGACCTGGCATTGGCCACTGACCTGAAACCAGGATTGGTACTGATGACCGGGCGCCAGGGCGCGGAAGCCCTTACGTCCTTTGCGAAGGCGGCTCCAGTACGTGATGTCACGCTGGAGGGGAATAATCTTCAGGCCGCGGTGAATGACCGGGTGCTCAGCCTGGCTGGCTACTACGACCTTGAAGAGGCGGCTGGCATAGAGCTGGACGCGCTCTGGCAGCACGTTGAGGCGCAAAAGGCGACCTTGGCCGACGCAGGTACCGTTACCGTGGTGACCCATAATAACGGGAACTTTTCACTCCGGCAGGAAGCATTGGTCTACGAGCTACTGGCGTTGACACCTGCGGCTGTGCCAGACAGTGTGCAGCCCGTGGTGCGTGGCGAGCGTACCTTCTATCCGGTAACAGCCGATGTTCTGGCGCAAATGGCGCCGGATAACCTGCTGGTGGTTGATCGCAGTGCCGCGATAGGTGATGAACCGCTGGCGCCGGAGACGTTGAAAGCTTCGCTGGCCGAGGCTGGTGTGTCTACCGAAGTCGTGGTGCTTAACCCAGGCCTCTGGTACCTGTCCGGTGGCGGCTTGCAGAGCGTACGGCTGCAAGTGGATGAAGTGGTGAACGCGGTGCGGTAACTTCCGCGCAGCAGAATCTTAAGGCCTGCCGGCAAACGCCGACGGGCCTTTTTTGTTTGCGTCGCTTTGGTCAATAATGCTCAGCTATGAAACTGATCCTCAGCAGAAAAGGCTTCGACAGTTCCGCTGGCGGCTGCCCCAATCCGGTCTTCCCGGATGGCAGCTGCCTGGCGCTGCCCATTCCGGACGAACAGTCGCCCATTCGCTACAGCCAGATCCGGCACCATGGCGAAAGCATTGGTTCGCTGGTGTCGCAGTTGACGGGGCAGCGGGCGTTTTCCAGACGTGGTGCGCATCTGGATCCCGATGTTATCGAAAGTGCCTATCCCCGGCTGCCAGGCTGGCGTCCGGTGCTTGGCCAGCACAGTTCGGCCCAGGCGCACCTGGCCAATCATGACATTGGGCCTGGTGATCTTTTTCTCTTTTTTGCGCAGTTCCGGCCGGTGGAACGTTATCGGAGACGATGGCGCTTTGTGCCCGGTAGCCGACCGTTTCATGCTGTCTGGGGCTGGTTGCAGGTGGCCGACGTCTGGCCTCTGGGCGACGCGTCGCCGGTACCGGATTGGGCGCGCTATCATCCGCACCTGCATGGCGAGCGATCAGCACAGAACAGTCTCTATGTCAGCGGCGACAGGCTTCAGATTCCAGGCTTGCGTGAGGATTTGCCAGCCGCCGGAGCCGTGGAGGCTTTGTCAGATCAGCACCGGCTGACCGCACCCGGAGCCTCAATGGTCACGGACTGGCGCTTACCGGCTGGCTTCATGCCTCAACCTGGTAAATTACCCCTCAGTTATCATCACAATCCGGAACGCTGGCGCCTGGAGGATTCCGGAGAATACTGCCGCTTAAAGTGCGCGGCACGTGGTCAGGAGTTTGTCCTGGATCTGGAGCAGTATCCGGGAGTCAGTGAATGGTTGCTGACCCCGGGACTGCTCTCTTAAAAGGTGGTGCTTAGCAGGTAGGCCGTATAGCCCACGAAGACGGCCAGCAGCCCGGCACCTTCCACACGATTGATACGCCCTGGCCCGCGAAATCCGTAACCCAGTACAAACAGGGCAAGGGTAAGGCCTACCATCACCGGAATATCCCTCATCAACACCTCGTTGGCCACGGCCATGGGGGCAATGGAGCCGGCAATACCGACCACGGCCAGGGTGTTGAACAGGTTAGAGCCCAGAATATTACCCAATGCCAGATCATGCTCGCCCTTGCGGGCCGCAATGATTGAAGAGGCCAGTTCCGGCAGGGACGTGCCAATAGCCACAATGGTCAGGCCGATCACAAGGTCACTGACGCCAAAGCGAGTGGCTAGGTCGACCGCCCCCCAAACCAGAACGCGGGAGCTGATAATCAGCAGAACCAGCCCCACCACCAGCCAGAGAATCGCCTTGCGAATGGGCATGGGATGAGCGGCAAGCTCGGCATCCATTTCGGTGGCGAAGGCATCATCGGTTTTTCTCATGCCAGACCAGATGCTCCAGCCCAGTAACAGGGCAAACAGCACCAGCAGGCCGGCCGCATCCAGCCGGCTGAGTTCGCCATCAAACAGCAGCCAGGCCGCCGCCAGGGTAACCAGGGCCAGAATCGGCAGTTCCTTGCGCATCACCTGAGAGTGTACGGCAATGGGGGCAATCACGGCGGTGATACCGAGAATCAGGGCGATGTTGGTGATGTTGGAACCATAGGCATTACCCAGCGCCAGGCCGGGGTTGCCCTGATAGGCAGCCAGCGCGGAAACCACCATCTCCGGTGCCGAGGTGCCAAAGCCAACCACCACCATGCCAATCAGTAAAGGTGGCATTCCGAAATGGCCAGCCGTAGCGGCCGATCCTTCAACAAACCGGTCGGCACTCCAGACCAGAAGGGCAAGGCCGGCAAGAATGGCGAGAGATGCAATCAGCACGTTGTTGGCTCCCAGGTTGATGTCGGAGTATTTGACGGCAATCGCAGTGGCCGCACAATTACACAGAACTACCTATCAGCCAATGGCAATTCAGGCTCTCTTGAAACTGGCCAGGGCCACCGCTGCGGTCACGAACAGGCCACCAAAAACCCGGTTCATTTGCCGTTGGCGCGCAGGGGTGGTCATGAACCGGAACAGCTGGCTGGCGAGAATGGCATAGCCTACCATCACCAGGATATCGACAAAGATCAGCGTGGCCCCCATGGTGGCCAGTTGAGGGCCATGGGGCGCGCCCGCCACCAGAAACTGGGGGAACAGGGCAATCAGGAAGATGGTGGCCTTCGGGTTGGTGAGGTTTACCAGAGCGCCGTTCCAGAACTGCTGTCTTGGACTGAATCCGGAGAGGTCCGCCCGGGATGCTTCAATAGGTGGCTCCCTCCATTTCTGGATGCCGAGCCAGATAAGGTAAACCACGCCAATCCATTTGATCACTGCCAAAGCAGTATTGGAGGAGGCGACGATTGCGCCCAGCCCGGCGCCTACCAGCACGATCTGTGCGCCGTAACCGAATTGCTGACCGGCAATGGTGGGCAGAGATTTACGCACCCCGTAGCGAAGCCCGCTGCTCATGGAATTCACCGCGCCGGCGCCAGGCGAAATACTGATAAAAACGGCTGCGACCAGAAAGGTCAGCCAGACAGTGAGTGTCATTGCTTACGCTCTTGCTGAATCCGAAGATGTTATACTAACCGCCACAAAACACCGGCCAGAAGAGGAGACTGTGACATGGCCAGAAAACGGGCGAAAGCCACGCAGCATAGTGCTGTGCAACGTGAATTGAGAACGCCAAAATACCAGATGCGTGTGGTTGAGGACAAAACCAAATACAAGCGCAGCCGGGACAAGACGGTTCGGTCGGAGGGCTTTCGCAAAGCCGCTTGAAAGTGGTTTTACGAAAGCCTTTCATACCCTCCTATCCCGGACAGTTAGTGCCAGTCGACGCTTGCTGGTTGTCATAAAAGCTTCATGAATGGCCGCTGGGTCGCTGTTATCCTGTAGTGTTTACTGACATGGAACACGGCAGGAGCCGCACCTGATGAGAATCATCGCCTTCTACAGCCCCAAGGGCGGGGTCGGTAAGACCGCCGCTGCGGTCAATACCGCTTACCTGGCCAGCCGGGACAATCTGAGGACCCTGCTCTGGGATCTGGACCCACAGGGGGCCTCCAGTTTCTACCTTGCCGGAGCAGAGCCCGTGAAGGGCCGCAAACTCTCCAAACTGCTGGAGGGGAAATCGCCTATTGCCCGCTTTATTCACGAAGACGTTTATCCCAACCTGGATTTTATCCCCGCCCATTCCAGCTTTCGAAATTTCGACATCAAGCTCGAACAGGAGCACGATGGCAATGCGTTGAAAGACCTGTTGGCACCTTTGTCGGAAGACACCAGTCTGGTAATTCTGGATTGCCCGCCCACGTTATCCCGACTTACCGAGCAGGTGCTGGATGTGGCTGACAAGGTGTATGTACCGGTGGTACCCACCTGGTTGTCCCTGAATAGCTGGGATCAGTTGAAAGAGTTTGTGAAGGATAAAAAACTCGGTGTTAAGAAGTTGCGTCCGTTCTTTTCAATGGTGGATAGGCGTAAGAATCTGCATCGGGATGTGTTGGCGCGGGACGCAGAGAAGCTTGGCTTGCCTGCGCTTGCCGCCATCCCCTATGCAAGTGCGGTTGAGCGTATGGGGGAAGAAGGGCAGCCACTTGAAGTGCTGGCCCCGGGTTCACTGGCGGCAGGAGAATTCCGCAAACTGTGGTCGGGTATCAAAACGGATCTTTGGTCTCGATAGCCTGAAAAGTGGTAGAGTCTGGGCACTTATTCGACACGAGTGGAGCCTTGATGACACCCCTTGAAACACTGCAAATCGACACCGGCGACAACCCGCAAACCAGCGTTATCTGGTTGCATGGCCTTGGCGCCAGCGGTCACGACTTCGAGCCGGTGGTTCCAGAGTTCCGGTTCTCGCGGGAGCAGCCCGTCCGTTTCATCTTTCCCCATGCACCGGAGCTGCCGGTTACCATCAATGGCGGAATGGTGATGCCGGCCTGGTACGACATTCTTGCCATGGACGTCGATCGTAAGGTTGATGCCGAACAGCTTCGCGCGTCCGCAGCCATGGTTGCAGAGCTGATCCGGGCCGAGCGGGAGCGCGGTGTTGCCAGTGAAAACATCATTCTGGGTGGTTTCTCCCAGGGCGGTGCGGTGGCTTATGAGCTGGCCCTCAGCTATCCGGAGCGTCTTGGCGGCCTGTTTGCGTTGTCTACTTACTTCGCTACGGCTGATACCATTGAGCTGAGCGAAGCCAACCGCAAGTTACCGATATTTATCGGCCATGGTCGCTTCGACCCTATCGTGGCCGAATCACTTGGCCAGGCGGCACTTCGGAAACTTCAGGATCTCGGGTACGAGCCGGAGTTTCAAAGCTATGGAATGGAACATAGCCTGTGCCTTGAAGAGGTGAGAGACCTGGACGCTTTCCTGTCTCGGCTCACCTCGGGAGACCGCTAACTCGGCCGGGGACTCATCTTCCCCGTCCTATTCGCTGGTGGATTGGTCGGAGCTGTCCGATTCCGAACGACCTTTGCATTTGGGCTGAAGCTCTTCCTCAAGCCAGCGGCGCACCTCGTTGCGGTCTTTGCGCCGGTTTAGCTGCTCGCTGTGAATGTTGTGCGGGAATATTTTTGGTCTGCCATCGTGGCGCAAAGTGAAGCTTCGGCGCACACCTACGGGGTAGGGGCTGGGGCCATGAATCACGGCTGCTCGGATTTCCACCCCGGTAATGTCCTCGAAAAGATAGTCGCTGTCATCGTCCTCGCTCTTCTTGCCGAGAATGACATTCCGGAACGAGCCCAGCACAAGATAGCCACCTGACGGCACCGGGCCTTGCCTGAGAGCATCCTGTACGTTGGAGTCATCCGGTGCGACGCGCTCGTATTCGGTAACGGTCAGGGTTTTCTCGTCTCCGGCTCGGGTATGCAGCACTACCTGTACACACTGCACGTGAACCGTTTCCTGCCCCATATTCACCAGCAAACACAGTGCATCCGGGTTCTCGTTCTGGGCATGGTGGATGACCAGATAGGGGCGGTTATTTCGTTTGTATTGCAGGAAAAACAGCTGGAAATAGACGATCCAGACAACGGCCATTACGGCGCTGCTGATCGGGCTGATGTAGTCCATTGTGGTGGCCTCCGCTTCCTTTTGAGGAACTAACTTAACAGCCAGCCTGTCCAGGGTTCAAAGAAGTGGATTGTGACAGTCTGCGGAACATGGGAAAGGTCTTGAGTTGTGTCAACGCAGCGACACAAATCCTGCCTACACTGGCCGTGACGGATCGAAACCGGTCCCCTGCCTGAATGCCCGAAGAGGTTTTGCCATGAACTCACATCTGCTCGATATCGCACTTCCCGGAAACCCGAACCTGAAACTTCAAGAAGTCGCTCCTGACGGTGATGATCACCACATTACCCACGAGAAGAACACCTCCTTTGAAATGGTTGCCGAAGATGGCCAGGTGGTTGGTTACGTTAAGACCTGGCATGAATCCGACGGCTATTCCGGCTATGTTCAGTTTGATTCCGAGGGAAATGTTCTGGACTGGAAGGTGCTCCGGGATCGTCAGTAAAACTGAACAATTACTGCAGAAGCTTGTGTTATCTATCGCCTGGCGCTGAGGCTAGACTGAGCAATGGTATATAACGGCGTGAACCGGTTTTGCCGTACGGTTTGCGCGGCAGATCGGTCTATTCAGCAAAAGGAAGCGTGCCATGTCCCTCAAGTTACAGACAATCATCTGCAGTACTCGCCCCGGCCGTGTCGGCCCAGCCATCGCTGAGTGGTTCAACGGTTTTGCCAACGAACAGGGTGCTTTTAACAGTGAGCTGGTGGATCTGGCGGATTTTAACCTGCCGGTTTATGACGAGCCCAATCACCCGCGTCAGCAGCAGTATCAGCACGAGCACACGAAAAACTGGTCGGAGAGTGTGTCCGGCGCGGATGCCTACGTATTCGTACTGCCGGAGTACAATTTCTGCCCGCCGCCTTCATTCATGAACGCGATCAATTACGTCTACAACGAATGGAATTACAAGCCGTGTGCCTTTGTCAGCTATGGCGGTGTCTCTGGCGGGCTACGGTCTGCACAGATGGCAAAACAACTGGTGACCACCGTTAAAATGATGCCCATGGTGGAGGGCGTGATGGTGCAGATGCCCTGGGAACTTCTGGATGAGAATCGCAAGTTCCAGGCGACCGAGCATCATACCGGGTCGGCCTCGACCATGCTGGCGGAGCTGGCCAAGTGGGCCGAGGGAATGAAGCCCATGCGTTAAGTTACTGAGCGCTCTGATTCCCGATCATTATTTGCCACAATTCAAGCATAAAGCTTTCGGGATTCTACCTCCGTTGGTCGTTTATGGTGAACGCATACCTAACGACAACGGAGGTGAACCATGAGCACAGTAGAGCTGATTGAGCAGTGGCTGGAGAAGTGCGACCTGGCACATCAGGCGCAGACACGCTACGACCGGGACCCAACGCCGACCAACTATTCCCGGCTTAAAAGAGCGCAGGAAGAGCGCGGTGCGGTGGAGCGGCGAATGGCTCCGTTGGCGGGTGCATAAGGGGTTCAGCGTTATCGACATCCAGAACAACCTGGCCCGCTTCAGATGGGCTAATTCGAGCCCTTGACGCTACGCTACCTGTTGCATTAATTGATCTGGACTGATCTTTTCTGATGCAAGTTGGGACGGCATTGGGGCAGGCACATTGAGACAACTTATTCCGGATTCTGGTTTCACGAAACAAAAGCAACGGACGTTAACGTTGCTGATGGTCTTCTTTTTATCGGTCTTGTTGTCGGCCTGTGCATCGCCAATTGCTGACCGATCGGAGTCCAGCGCCCTGAACATGGATGATGCCGCCGATACCCGGCTAGGGCAGGCCATTGTGCCGCAGCTGGAGAGCTATCCTGGTAATAGTGGCATCTATACCTTGGCAAACCCTCGGGATGCCTTCGCCGCCCGCGTGCTGCTGGCGCGCGCCGCCGATCGAACGCTGGACGTTCAGTATTACATCTGGCATGGCGATATAACCGGAACACTGCTGTTGGAAGAACTGCATACAGCGGCTGAGCGGGGAGTGCGGGTCCGGTTGCTGCTGGATGATAACGGCACCTCCGGGTTAGACGCCGAACTCGCTGCGTTGGCAAGTCATCCTTCCATTGAAGTACGACTCTTTAACCCGTTTGTGATCCGTAATCCCAAATGGTTGGGGTACCTGACGGACTTCTCGCGGGCTAACCGGCGCATGCACAACAAGTCATTCACGGCGGATAACCAGGCCACCATTGTCGGTGGCCGGAATATCGGCGATGAGTATTTTGGTGCCACCGCCGGCGTTCTTTTTGCGGATCTGGACGTGCTGGCCATCGGCCCGGTAGTGCCTGAGGTATCGAGTGATTTTGATCGCTATTGGGCCAGTGCCTCCGCGTATCCCGTTGAACAGCTGTTGCCCGCCGCTTCCGATGCGGATTTGCGCGAGCTGGAGCGTCGTGCGCTGAAGCTTGAGAACGACCAGGCGGCGACAGACTATGTGAAGGCAGTTTCCGAATCTGATTTTGTGCGTCAGTTGTTGTCTGGGGTACTGGAGTTCGACTGGGCCAGAACCCGAATGGTCAGTGATAGCCCCGCCAAAGGGCTTGGGAAATCTGAAAGGGAAGATCTGCTGGCGTATAAGCTTGGCGAGATTCTTGGAGAACCCGAATCCCGGGTCGCATTGATTTCCCCGTACTTCGTGCCAACCCGGGCGGGTGTTGATGCGTTTGCGGCTTTGGCGAACAAAGGTATTGAGGTAAGCATACTGACCAATTCTCTTGATGCCACCGACGTAGCCGCTGTTCATGCGGGTTATGCCAAACGTCGCAAGGCTCTGCTTGAGGCCGGTATCCATCTGTATGAGATGCGGCGGCTCTCGCCTGATGTTGAACGGAACCAGAGTGCCGGGCCCTTCGGTAGTTCGGGCTCCAGCCTGCATGCAAAGACCTTTGCCGTTGACGGCGAGAGACTGTTCGTTGGCTCCTTCAATTTCGATCCCCGCTCGATCAACCTGAACACCGAGCTGGGCTTTGTGATTGAGAGCCCGGCGCTTTCAGAAAAGATCCACGAGGCCTTTGAAGAAAGCATCCCGTTGCGGGCTTACGAAGTTCGACTAACCGAGAACGGTGAGCTTTATTGGATAGAGCACGTTGATGGCGATGTCATTCGCCATGAGCAGGAACCCAATACAGGATTTTTGCAACGCACGGGGATTTTCCTGTTGTCGATACTGCCAATTGAGTGGCTGCTTTGAATAAGGAAAAGACAATGAACTCAGCTGTACATCTCGGCTTTGCGCTGTCTCTGGTGCTTGGCGGGACTGCTGTGGCCCAGGAAGCGACACCGCTGTCTGCGCCGGACTCCACTCCAGACGCTCTCGGACTGATGCAGGGTTTTCCTCCGGCGCCCGACAAAACGATTCGCTTCACGGATCCGGACTATTTTGCCTTCCCCAAGCTGCGCTGGACGGTCTGTCATTTCCGGGAGCTGATGCCGACGACGGTGGTACGTAATGGCAGCGAAGGTGTCAGTGAGCTTCCTGTAGACATGGATGCCGGCATAGAGGGGGTCGAATTCTTGCCCCTGGGAGGTAAGGCCTCAATGACCTGGCGCGATGCCTTTGACGCGAATTACACCGACGGCATCCTGGTTCTGCACCAGGGCAGGGTGGTTTATGAGCGTTACGATGGCTGCCTTGATGAGCACACTCTGCACGGCGCAATGTCCGTTACCAAAAGCCTGACGGGGCTTCTCGGCGAGGTGCTGGTGGCCGAAGGCAAGCTGGATGAAACCGTTTTGGTGGGAGACATCATTCCCGAACTGGGGCGCAGTGCATTCGGCGACGCAACGGTTCGCCAGGTTCTGGATATGACCACCGCGCTGGACTACTCGGAAGACTATTCTGATCCTGATGCCGAAGTCTGGACCTATGCCAGGGCCGGGAGTCCGTATCTGGTGAGCGAACAACGTGAAGGGCCTCGAAGCTACTTCGATTACCTGAAAACGGTCAGAAAAGACGGAGAGCACGGTGAAGCGTTCGGCTACAAAACCATTAATTCAGATGTGGTGGGCTGGCTGATCGCAAGAACGACCGGGGTTTCGGTTGCCGACTACTTTTCCGAGCGTATCTGGTCAAAGATCGGGGCAGAGCGTGAAGCTTTCTATACGGTCGATTCCATAGGTACTCCATTTGCTGGCGGCGGATTCAACGCCACGTTGCGTGATATGGCGCGAATCGGTTTACTCGTGCTGAACGAGGGTAAGTGGGCCGGCGAGCAGATTATCCCCGCTCAGGCGGTTGCCAGTATTCGCAATGGTGGCGACAGGGCGGTGTTTGCTAAAGCCGGATATGAGCTTCTCGATGGCTGGAGCTATCGTGGCATGTGGTGGATCAGCCACGATGACCACGGGGCATTCGCCGCGCGCGGTGTACATGGCCAAACGATCTGGATTGATCCCGCTGCCGATATGGTCATCGTCCGCTTTGCCTCGAACCCGGTTGCCGGCAATGCGGCGAATGATCCGACTTCACTGCCGGCTTACCGGGCTGTGGCGGATTATCTGATGGCTCAAGAGCGCAGTGCGGGGCCAGCGGGAGGGCCTTGATGGCGCGAAGGCGGTGAGCGATGAGGCAGTCGATAGGTTGTGATCTGGTAAGCCAAATTTGAGTAATACACCCTTCGTGCCTAGTATCTATCTCAACACGGCCCCTGCCTCTTGGCTCTGAAAGGAGCTTACGCGGGGGTTCTTATGTTCTCCTGCCCCACATAAATGCTATGAACTCACATACGAAGTATCCTAAAGGTCATTGAAATTAGCTTAAGGTGGCACTATAGTTCAGCACAGCTCATCTACCAGCCCTAGGGCGTAAGTGTGGAAGGAGTTACGGCCCCGTCCTCTTCGAGGGCGCGGCCAGCCTTATTTCCTGCCTGTGTTTCGTTTCCAGCGTTTTGTGTACTTGTCCCGTTGGTGTTGGCGTTCGATGTAGAAGGCCGTCCAGGGGAGTGTGTAGGTTGCGCGCTCAGCTAAAACGACGAGATAGCCTTCCGCCTCAAACCACAGATGAATCCGGTTTTCGTTGCCTCGTTTCTCTGACCACACTTTCAAGGCCTGGTCATTCTCGTTTTCGATGACAGGACGCGGCCAGCGGATTCGTTCACACCGTCTGAAATCCGGTGTTCTTTCAGATTCCACGCTGCCTTCGCTGGTCATGTGCCAGAACGTTGCTTCCTTCCCGTCTACTACTGGGTGCCGTTTTAATGCCAAACGCTGTCCCCGGAAGAGTGGCTTGGAGTCCACAAAATCCCGACAGAAGATTTGGTAAATCGCACCAAGGTACTGTTCCCAGTCACCGCTATAGTCGGAAAATAGCTCCAGTCCGGGTAGCCACTCGGGTGCTCCATCCATGGTCAAATCCTGCTGTTCCAAATCAAAAGATTGAACTTGAGCTCTCGCATCATGGTGTTGAGTGTCAGGCGATAACCACTGCGCTGCCTGATTCTTGCGATGAGAGCTTCTTTGGCACTGTTTCCGGATAATTCGCGGTGTAGGTAGGAAAGGGCCCCTATCAGCAAGTCCGCTATCTGCAGGTGTTCGACTTCATGGGAGTGGACCCTTTTTACGTCTGCAATCATTCTGCGCGAGAAGTCGTAAGCGTTGGTGCATAGAATGTCCTGAAGTTTCTCGACCTTCTCATGGCCCAGGGTATCTTTGATGTCAATGTAGACGTAGTAGCGCGAATCCGGGTCAAAGACGGTTTTCAGCATGGTGAAGTACATCTTGTAGTACCACTCGTCGTGGTCCTGCTGGTGCCTTTCATGGTCGAGCACACTTTTGTCCGGGACGACCAAGCCGCGGAAATGGAGGTCGTCATCGTCGAAAAAGTAATCAACGATGTCCTGATAGAAGGCCAGCTTTGATGGGCTCACCTTGGTCCATTTGATTTCAAAATCCCGTTCGAGGCCGTGCTTCTGTTTGATTTCGCGAATTCGCTCGGCGATTTCCAGCCGTTTGTCTTTTGGGCACCAGACTGCCCCTAGCACCATCGCCTTCTGGCCGTCGTTTTCCAGATGGCAGGATTCGTCGCAGTAGACGTTGTATTCGGTAGTCATGCTGAAAGTCCTTGTTCAACAATGGTTTTGGCTAGCTGACAGCGGGTTTCGCTGGCCTGATTCAGCCGTTCCTTGAGCCGGTCGCAGAGCGTCGCAAGTTCAGCAACTCTCTTTACGATTTTTCGTTGTTGTACCAATGGTGGTAATGGAACAAGTAGTGATAAAAGATGGTCCGAGTGCATCGACGGAATGTGGCCTCGCTCAGACGCTCGGAGTAATTCTCCCGTAACCAAGTCAGTTCTAATGAGTAGCTCCACAAAGTCTCGCTCCATGGGTTCGAATTCTAGTATTTTGCAAAGCGCAACGTTGAAGGCCCCTTCCATATTTCGAGACAGCTTTCCAATATGGCGGTAAGCAGCCATGATGATTTCACCCTTATGTACCATCTTGTTCCGGCTAGTCTGGGGCACAAAAACCTTGTTTGCGTCAGTCTTGAAGTCGGTAATTTGGATGAATCTAACGTAGCCTGGTTGTGGCTCGGTTTTGAACTCAGATTTCGGGGGGTTGTGCCCCCGATAGCACCAAATCAATTCTCTGAATCTAACCCAAGTCCAGCTGCTGGGTATGTCATAGGGTGGCTCTTTCGGTGCCTTCTGGTGAATCTTACCGTTATCTTTGGCTTTCTTTATGGCAATAAGCCGCTGCTTTTCGTTGCGCAGTCTATTGAGGAGTATTTCTGCCGGCTCTCCGCCATCATCATTCGTCGAAACGAGGAATCCCCGCACTGAAAGCTCGATGACGGTCTGCTTGAGCTTGTCGATGCTCTGTTCGGTTGTGAACAGGGTGTCGAAGTGGGCGGCGAGGCGGGCCCAGTTGTCGGCCAGTTCGGTGGCGCTTTCGGATTGGGTGAGGGTGCCGAGCAGGGTGTCCACGAGGGTTTCGTGGGCTTCGAGCTGGTCGCTGGTTTGCTGTTCCAGTCGGTCGCAGAGGGCCATGAGTTCATCGACTTTTTGGACGATGCGGTGTTGTTCTTCCAGCGGTGGAACCGGAACAATGAGTTCCTCCATTTTTGCTTTCGTCATGTGAACCATGGCGATACCGCTGCCCGATGACTTTATCTCCTCCGTAATAGCCTTGAGGTATAGATAAAGGAACCGCTTATCGACGGCCTCTCCATCGAATAAATCCAGCTTCCAGATGTGATAGTGGTAGATAGCGCGCCCACCATCCCAGATGAATGGGCCGAAAGAGGCAGACCACGCATAAATCAGGTCGCCGCTATCAATGTATTTGTCTTCTTCTAGCTCCAAGTCGGAGTAGTACCAGTCATTTGATGTGAATAGGTTGCCTACTCGCAACAGAGGGGTTCCAGATGAGAGCATTTCGTGCTTCTTGTAGGCCCTGCCATTTATAACTCGCACCAGGTCATCAAGTCGGCTCCAGACCCAGCCTTGGGGTAGGCCGAAAGGGGTGTCGTCACTTGTGATGGCGGCATGCTTTCGAGCCTTCTTAAGTTTGCCTAGCTCCACGGAATCGGCTTTGGCTCTCAGGCATCGCTCCAGCAGTTCTTGAGCGGACTCATCGCTTGGATCCTGGTCAACCAGCGAGCCCCTTACGGCGAGCTCCAGAATCAACTCCCGAAGCTTCTTAATCCCAGTCAGCTCAACCTTGCCACTACTCCCCCGGCCACTACTGGATTTCTTCGTAACCGCCCCGGTCCACAAATCCAGGTGTTCAGTAATCAGCTCTCGCGCACTCACGCCGCACCTCCGTCGGCGCTTTCATCACTGTTGTGAGAGAGCGAATCGGCCAGTATGTCCCGCAGCTGGTGGCGGATTTCCTGAATTTCGTCCTGTTGCTGTTCGTATTTGGCCAGCAGTTCGTCCGGGTCGTGGCTGATTTGCTCCCCTTCGTGGGGGTTCTTGATGTCCAGGTTGTAGTTGCGGGCCTTGATGTCGTCGATGGACACCTTCCAGGCCTGCTCGGTTTCCTCACGGTTGGCAAAGCCGTCCGCCTCGGAGCCCCACCAGTCGATCTCGGTCTGGAACTCCGAGAACTTCATGGGCTTGGTTTTGCTGTAGCTCTTGTAGCCTTCCGGGTAGGGGTGTTCGTAGTACCACACGGTTTCCGTGGGCTTGCCCTTGGTGAAGAACAGCAGGTTGGTCTTGATGCCGGTGTAGGGGTTAAACACGCCGTTGGGCAGCCGCACGATGGTGTGCAGATTGCACTCTTCCAGCAGCTTTTCCTTGAGCCGGGTTTTCATGCCTTCGCCAAAGAGGAAGCCATCTGGCAGTACCACCGCGGCGCGGCCACCGTCCCGCAGCAGGTGGATGAACAGGGTCATGAACAGGTCGGCGGTTTCCCGGGTGCGGAAGGCGCTGGGGAAGTTGGTTTCAATGCCGTCTTCTTCCATGCCACCGAAGGGCGGGTTGGCCACAATCACGTCTACCCGTTCTTTCGGGCCCCAGCTAATGAGCGGGCGGGCCAGGGTGTTGTCGTGCTTGATCTGATCCGGCACTTCGATGCCGTGCAAAATCAGGTTGGTGGTGGCCAGCAGGTGCGGCAGGGGCTTTTTCTCAACGCCATGGATGCTCTTTTGCAGGGTCTGTTCGTCCTGCGGGGTGCTGACGTAGTGCTTGCGCTTGTGCTCGATGGTGCAGGTGAGAAAGCCGCCGGTGCCGCAGGCCGGGTCCATCACTTTCTCGTCCAGCTTCGGGTCTACCCGGTTGACCATGAACTCGGTCACCGCCCGCGGGGTGTAGAATTCACCGGCGTTGCCGGCGCTCTGCAGGTCTTTGAGGATTTGTTCGTACATGTCGCCCAGCTCGTGGCGCTCGGCGGATTTGTTGAAGTTGATGCCATCCTGCAGCTTGTTGATGACCTGGCGCATGAGCTGGCCGGACTTCATGTAGTTGTAGGCATCCTCGAATACGTTGCGGATAACCACGCCCCGGTAGTCGTCACCGGCCGGTTCCAGGTTCTGCAGGCCGGGGAACAGGGTGTTGTCGATGAAATCCTTGAGCTCGTCGCCGGTCATACCTTCCGGGTCGGCGGCCCAGTTTCGCCAGCGCAGCTTTTCCGGAATCGGCGATTTGTAGTCGTCGTAAATCAGTTCCCATTCCTGTTCCCGGTCGTCGAAAATTTTCAGGAACAGCATCCAGACCAACTGGCCGATGCGCTGGGCGTCGCCGTCTACGCCAACGTCTTTGCGCATGATGTCCTGAATGGATTTGATGGTGGTGCTGATAGACATAGGTGTTCATTTCCTGAGTAAACGGAATGGCGATAAACAAAAAACGGATCAGGGTGTTTGCCGGTACAGCTCGTCTTCCAGATCTCGCACGGCTTCTGTGTAGCCAGGCTTGCCGCCAAAGGCATCCACCAGTTCCATCAGTGAGCCGATCTGGCTGAACGGCGCGAGGGTCAGGATTTTAACATCTTCGATGGGCTCAATGCCGTCGTCGGTGTACTTGTCGAGCAGGGCGTCGAGAACCTGTTTGCTGGCACCCTCATATTTGCTGAAGTAATTCTGTTTGCGCACCTGCTCGGCCCTTTCCTTTCGGCTAAGGGGCGGCTGGTCGTAAACGATGTGGCAGATGACATCGAAGGGGTCGGGCTCGGCGCCCAGTTTCTTGCTGACATCCTTGATGAGGTCGTCCCAGATGACGCCTTGCTCAGCCAGTTCTTCGATGATGGCCTGTTTGCGCTCGGCCTGGTTCCAGCCTTTGAGGAAGTCGGTGAGGGTGGCGTACTGTTCTTTCACTTTCTTGCGGGTGAAGTCCTTCAGGCTTTCGGTGATGAGCTTGCCGTCCGGGCCCAGGTATTGGACGCGCTCGGCAATCACGCTGACTTCCACATCGCCTACCACGTACTTCACCCGCTTGGTCTTTTCCAGGTCGTCGGACGGCCAGGCCGGTTGGCTGTCGTCGCGCTGCCAGGTTTCGCCGGGCTCGATTTCGTAACCTTCGGCTTCCTCACTTAACGGCAGTTCAGTGGCATCGGGTTCCAGCGTTTCCTGTTCGTCGTCTGGTACGACTGATTCGCCGGCCTTGGGCTCATAGACTTTCACCGGGTCGCCGTCGAACGCCGGGTCTGCGAACAGCTCGGTGGCCTTCTTGAAGTCCAGAATGGTGAACCAGTGCTTGTTGTAGTCGTCGTTGATGCGGGTGCCACGGCCGATGATTTGCTTGAACTCGGTCATGGACTGGATGCGCTGGTCCAGCACGATGAGTTTGCAGGTTTGGGCGTCTACACCGGTTGTCATCAGTTTGCTGGTGGTGGCGATGACGGGATAACGCTCTTCCGGGTTTATGAAGTTGTCCAGTTCGGCCTTGCCTTCCTGTTCGTCACCGGTAATGCGCATGACGTACTTGCGGTTCTCTTTTACCCGCTCGGGGTTCAGGTTTACCAAGGCCTGACGCATGCGTTCGGCGTGGTCGATGTCTTCGCAGAAGACGATGGTTTTCTGATAAGGGTCGGTCTGCTCGAGAAATTCGGTCACTTTCCGAGCCACTACTTCGGTGCGCTTTTCCAGAACCAACTGCCGGTCGAAGTCTTTCTGGTTGTAGATGCGGTCTTCGATCAGCTCACCGTGTTTGTCGGTCTGGCCCTTGCTGGGGCGCCAGCCTTGCAGGTCGCGGTCCAAATCGATACGAACCACTTTGTAGGGGGCCAGGAAGCCATCTTCGATACCCTGCTTCAGTGAGTAGGTGTAAACCGGCTCACCGAAGTAATCGATGTTGGAGACTTCCCTGGTTTCCTTGGGCGTGGCGGTCAGGCCGATGTGGGTGGCGGCGGAGAAGTATTCCAGAATCTGGCGCCAGGCGGAGTCCACAGAGGCGCTGCCCCGGTGACACTCGTCGATAACCACGAGGTCGAAGAAATCCGGGGAGAACTGCTTGTAGATGTTCTGTTCGTCTTCACTGCCGGTGACGGCTTGGTACAGCGACAGGTAAATCTCGTAGGATTTGTCTACCGTCCGGTTGGTGACCTTGGTCATGGCCTGGCCGAAAGGCTTGAAGTCGTTATTCTTGGTCTGGTCTACCAGAATGTTGCGGTCGGCCAGGAAAAGGATGCGTTTCTTCTGCTTGGACTTCCACAGCCGCCAGATAATCTGGAAGGCAGTGAATGTTTTGCCGGTGCCAGTGGCCATCACCAGCAGAACACGGTTCTGCCCGCGGGCCACGGCCTCTACGGTGCGGTTTATGGCGACGGTTTGATAATAGCGGGGCGTTCGGCCGCTGCCGTCATCGTAGTAGGGCTGTTCGACGGTTTGCCTGGCGTTCTGGTGGATGCCTTTATACTGGCAGTAAAGCTCCCAGAGGGTTTCCGGCGAAGGGAATTCGTCCAGGCTCAGGGTAGTTTCAGTTTTGCCGAACAGCCCGGTGCGGTCGTGGAACAGGAAGCCGTCGCCGTTGCTGCTGAAAACGAACGGGGCGTCCAGGGCATCGCTATAAGCCAGAGCCTGCTGCATGCCATCGCCCAGGCTGTGGTTGTTGTCTTTGGCTTCGATGATGGCAATGGGCATGTTCTTTTTGTAGCTGAGAACGTAATCCGCCCGGCGGCGCTTACCTCGGGTGTGCAGCCGGCCCCGCACGATGATGCGGCCAGCGGTGAACGAGACTTCCTCTCGCACTTGGCTGTGCATGTCCCAGCCTGCGTTCTGCAGGGCAGGGTTGATGTACTTGGTGCAGATGTCCCGCTCTGTGAGCTTTTTCTTGTCCATGCGCTCGCCGCCGTTACTTCTTGATTGCAACCATCTGGTTTTGCGTGGTTTTGTGGCTTTAGGTTAGCCCATATTGTTAGGTTGCAGAAGGTTTGTGTAGTTGATCACGCATGGCGCTTGCATTTCTTTAGTCGCAAGAGGTATTTTCCATAGCGCTCAGGAGAGCACAGGGATAGATAAGCGGACAAGGAAATGGAATCGTGTCCTACCAGTTATACGTTACCGGTGGTTACGGCTTTACCGAAAGGGTTTTGCCGTCGTTACTACACCCTTCCGACGCGGTGTCCATCGCACAGGACTATTTTTCACGCGGTTACCAGGGCGCTCACATAGAGCCACCTCCGGATGGGGGCTATCGCGCCCTTGAGCAATCATCCAGCAGTGAGCGCCAGGCAATACTGGATGCCTTGCAAAGCGGCCAACTGGTTCTGGGCCGCCTGGATAGCGCAGCCTTTGGCATTTTCACCGACCGCACAGCAAGTCCAGAGCACCTTCGCTCGGATTTGCCGGCACCCCTGGCAAACCGTTTGCGAGACCGCTGGCCCTCTGGAGCCATTGGCGGGCCTGCTGTCCGATCCGATTCCCTGCATGCGCCAGCCACTCAAGACTATCCGCTTACACCGGAGCCGGTCGCGGAGCCCTTGCCAGGCCAAGGCCCCTACAGCCTGACCATTGAGTATCGTTGGCCCGATGGCACCGGTGTAGCGAACCTACCTTTTGAGGTGGGTACGGACCTCGAGAGCGTGACTGGAGTTCTGGACCATCGAGGTGCTGCTTCGGTGGAAGGGCTGAATGGCCGGTTTGCAACTGTCAGGCTGGGCTCAAGCGCTACGGATGATATGGTCCGGCAAGAACGCAAGGCAATCATAGCCGGTCTGCAACGCCTGCTGGAGCAGGAAAGGAAGGACACCGAGGCCCGGGAAACGGTCTACCAGCAGATGCCTCGCTATGAAAAGGCTCTGGTGAACACCGGAGCTGTGTTTCAGGGCGCTTATGATGCAGGGATTGGTCTGTTTGATTTTGTGGTTGGCGTTAGTGATTTGGCGCATCCAACCAAAGCGCTGATGGATGGGCTCAAATCGGCATGGTCTGCAAATCAAGGTAACGGAGCCAATAGCTGGTACGAAAGCTTCAACAGCCTGTATGACGACAAGCGTCGGGAGCGTTGGGTGCGAGCAATTGGGTTCTCGCCCTCCGACATCAGCCGGGAAGACATTGCAAAAGCCTATGAGTTGGCCAGTCTGGTTATGACGGATGCTCAGCTAAGCGCTGCTCTGAAAGACTTTGTGACCGATTATGCCGCCATTCAACATCACACTGAGTATGCCTACATTGGCGGAGCGATAGCGTTTGAACTGGTATTGGCTGGTTTGCTGGCGGCAACCACATTGGGAGCGGGTAATGCAGCGCAGGCATCCAGCCGTATTCGCCATGCTCGGATTCTGGCCGGGCTCGGGCCGGCATTCGGGCGATTTGCCGAGGCCCTTAAACTCCAGGGGTTGCGCAAGATCTGGCGCGATTTCGACCTGAACAGGAAAAAACGTTTTGAGGCTGAAGCATCACCTCGTCCAAAGGGCGTGGACCCCGATCCCGTCCAGCTAAGCACTAGGCCAGGGAAAGTGCTGCCCAGGTCCTTTGACGAGGCAAAGAAGCTTTTAGCTGATGCGCGAAATTCCATCATCGCCAATGGCAAGGCCCCGTCGCCCAAGTACACGCAGGAACAACTGCATCAAATCGCTCAAGAGGGGTTTGCAGACGAGAAGTTCATTGTCCGCTTGGTAGAAGAGCCCCATGTGCATCGAAACGGCCCCCTCAACGGAACCTTGGGTAAGGAAGGTCCGGCCGGTGTGCAGATCTGGTCCACGAGTTTTGATCAGACAGCTCACTTGGATACAGATCCCAAATTGATCACTGAAGCGATGGGTGTGAACTACAAGCCAGATGCCAAGTACAAGCTGGCGATCATTGATCAGGCAGATGCGGTTAAGTATGCGGATGCTGAGACGATTGTTCCCACATACGGAAATCTCACGAAGTTTGTTGAGGATAAGTTGCCGGGAAAAGTTGAAAATCCTGCTTTGACGAGGGAGGTTATGACGCCGGAATATTCGCGGGAGTATGAGGCGCTGATCAGGGGCATGCCTGATGATGCGTGGGTTAGCGCAAAATTACGAAAGCAGTACCTCGCTGATAACGGTGTTGTTGGAAATGAAAAAGCGCTTTTTGATGCTCGCTTTAGTATTCAGGACAACACGGGCGCCAATGAGCATTTCACTGGCAACGGTCTAACCAAAACTACCAGTTCAACTGCAAATAAACCAATTTACGGGACCGTTGAAGCATTTAGTCTGCACAAAAATCCCAAAACATTCCGGCAAATGACTGGCATGGAAGGTAGCGGTGCCCAGTGGGTCGAGCTGGTGGACCTTGAACCGATTAATTTTGGAGCTTAAAAATGGCATATCCTAAGTTGCCTGAGTGGCCGATCATAGACCCTGACAGTCCTCCGGAGGGCTATGTAAAAGTGGCTCACCACGAAGATAAAGATCGGAATAGTATTCCCTGGGATTTCTTTGTGTCGGATGGATATTTGTTGTTAGTCAGCAAGGAATGGATTCAGTATGGAGGCAAACCGGGCAGGTTTATTACCGAACAATATGAGTATCCTATTGAAGTCGCTCGCTGGTTTGTAACGACTATTTCTCGTTTCTTTCTGGAGCCAGGGCATCCGAATGCGGTACCTCGAGGTGAGATTAC
The DNA here is from genome assembly GCF_000475315.1 of Marinobacter sp. EN3. Classification (NCBI taxonomy): domain Bacteria; kingdom Pseudomonadati; phylum Pseudomonadota; class Gammaproteobacteria; order Pseudomonadales; family Marinobacteraceae; genus Marinobacter; species Marinobacter sp. EN3. Next base: position 2,803 of record NZ_AXCC01000002.1, on the reverse strand, counting down.
CATTGAGGAGAAGGTTGGCGGGGAAATCTTGGGCGTTACCCGGGGGGCTCAGTACGGTAGTATCCCTAAGTCGATTCCTGGTTACTCGTTAGATAACCTTAATCGCTTTGAGCATACGTCTTTGGGACCCGACGACAACTGGTGCCAGATGTTCAAAATGGGTGATCCGTGGTTGTTTGAGCAAGGCCTGCTGGATGTTTTCAAAGACGTCGCGGAACGGCATGAGAAAGGAGAGTTCTAGAAAGGGACTGCAATGCTCCAGAAACAACAAAACCCGCACAAGGCGGGTTTTGTCAGAATTCTTAATGGTGCCCGGAGGCGGCACTCTCACCCCAGTAATGATGAGGTCTCCGGAGCAATTGTCGTGATTTTGTCGTGACTATCGGGCGTCCCGTTTCATGCTTCTCGGATCTGGGGGCGGAATAGCTGCTTTTTGAAACAGTCAGTTGGTGCGTCAATTGACACATAGCTTCCACCTAGATTGCCAAATCCTTCCGCTACATAGCATTCTTCTCGGCCCAATCGCGGTATTTGATCCAGGCCATTGCTATGTCATCAAAAGTGCGGGTATCTATTTTCAGTGTCACCTTTGTTGGTGACCTCATGGTAGCAAACTGTACTCTATGAGAGGGCTGGTTGAAGGCAAAAGGTATGTGCTAGCGGGCGTGTCGCTATTCACACCCGGCCGAAACCGAACCGAATATGACCTGCACCCGCTTTCATTTCAACAGTGGCGTCATATTTGGCTTTGCTTGAGCTGGAGGCGCCGCATCTCTGACATTGATAGCGAGGTACAGCAGGGAGAATACACTCACCATGATAATGATTGCTGCGAGAACGAGTGCTCGTTGAATTGACTGCTGTTAAACAAAAGCGAACATTCGAGTCAGGCCTTCCTTCTCCCCCCCCCGAAGGTTCCAAGCTCGTCATTGGCCTTTGATTCATCATGGTTGATGGAGCAACTTTCAGGTGCCAACTAATTCCGGTATAGAGTTAGCGATAATGGGCTAAGCCGATGTTTACCCCGATTGACCTGCCCCCAGCTTTCCAAAGGCCAAAAAAACTGGATATGTGAAGCCCGGCAAAAGATGAACATAAGCATCCGACAATCAAATCTTGAGTCACGGGCTGCTGCCGTATTCCGCAGCAGCTAAGCATTACTTTCCAATGGCAAGCTTCGTTAACTCAGGCATCCTCCTGAATAAGAGCAGCGAGGTCATGCCGAATTTCTTCCCCGCTCAAATCGGGCCGCATTAAAAGGCGAGGGTTACCTTCGCGATCAAATACATAAATCGCGCTGCTGTGTGACACCGCATAATTTCCATCAGCGTCAGGTTCGTCATAACCGAAGGTTGTCCTATATCGTTTTGCCAGTTCACGAAGCTGGGGTTCTTTTCCAGTGAGCCCTACAATATTGTCACCGAAGAAATCCACGTATTTTGCGAGGCGCTCGGGCGTGTCACGTTTCGGATCGACACTCACGAACAAAGTGAGTACTTCATCCTGAAGCTCGGGGTCCAGGCCACTGGTTACCTGATTGAGTTTTTGCAGGGCGGTCGGGCAAACATCGGGGCACGAGGTGAACCCGAAAAACAGCATTCTCACGCGGCCACTGTAATCATCGCCAGATACAGACTTGCCCTGGCTATTGATCAGGTCGAATTCCAGCTCAGGCATCAAGCCACTGATGTTTTTACCGTTCCAGTCTTCCTCGTCATTGCCAAAGCAACCAGTCAGCAATAGGGATGCTATCAGCGTTAAGGTCGCCGATATGATGTTGGTGCGCTGTCGCCAGAAGCGAGTTCTCATGACGCTGTTTCCTCAAGTTGTTTGGATTGGTTGGTATATTTTCCGTCCTGATGCATGGCTCGCCGGAGCATCAGAAGAATGCCAAGAATGCTCATCATGGCCGGAGGAATATAGGTCAGCATGCCGCCCAGAAGCTGGTCGACTTCTGGATCCAGCGGCCAGGCCCTGCCACAGACTTCGTAAACGTCATAGACCATGTCACGTGAAAACACGATCCACGCCCCAAGAAACATCTGAAGCACACCTGCGGCGGCCAGAACCAACATGCGTCTGCCATACCCCAGCGATGAGGTGATCGCCGGCGGTCTTGGATCAAAGATCAACCACCAGAACAGCAGGCCATCCAGCAACATGCTCCAGTTCATGACCCAATACAGATCCCGGCTGAGCATGGCGTCAAAATGGATTGATGGCCACAGCCAGAAATAGATAAGCCCGACAAACAGGAAAAGGGCGATAAAAGGCTGTTGCAGAACGTTATAGACCCAGCCCAGAGGCCTCAATGTATGCCTCCAGCCCGGGCTGATTTTTGCGAACCAGAACCGCATGACCGGTAAAGGGTTGGACAGGGCGATCAGGATCGGACCGATATGATGAAGAATCAGGTGCTGACCCCGATGGACGAAGAACATGTATTGTGCGTAGTAATCGAAGCGGGTCTGCATCACCGCATAACAGATCAGTACCCCCAGGGTGAACGCAAAGATCCGCAGTGAGCCTGGCCGGTCCTGTTCCGGCATCCGAATTAGCCCGACGCCATAGAATCCCATCACGAGCATGTAGCTGAGTATGGTCAGCGGCGAGAAATCGTAGGGTAAAAGGTAGTCAAGCAGTGACATAGCGTTGCCGGTTGTTTTGTTGTTATTTCAGTGACCCTACCTTGGATGTCACCAGGTCGTACAGTTCCTGAGGCCCCAGGCGGCTCAAGGTGTCTCCGTTAACGTAGAATGTTGGGGTTCCGGAAATTCCAACCGCCTTAAGGAAGGTCTGAATA